>JAHWKC010000243.1 GCA_019348095.1 Pseudomonadota bacterium
CCGGTGATGATCCCGTTTGCGCAGATGCTCAGCGCGCAGGATTCGCGCGATGTCGGCGCCTACTTCGCGACGCAGGCCGCGGGCGCCGGGGTTGCCGACGATACGGTGATCGCCACCGGCGAGCACACCGGCAGGCAGTTCTTCGAGGTCGGCCAGGCGCTGTATCAGGGCGGCGACCGCGAGCGCGGCATTCCTGCCTGCCTGGCCTGCCATGGCCCTGACGGCGCCGGCAACCCGGGCCCGCCGTACCCGCGCGTGGCCGGGCAGTTCGCCGAGTACAGCCAGCGCCGGCTCCAGGAGTACCGCGCCGGTACCGCCGACCGCACCGACCCGGCTTCATTCAACGTGATGGCGGCGGTCGCCGCGCCGTTGACCGACGAGGAAATCGGCGCACTGGCCAGCTACCTGCAGGGCCTGCACCCACGCGCCCACGACCTTGCCGCCGCCAATGCGGCGACGCCGGCGGTCGCGCCGCGCGGATCGACCGTACCGGCCCCGACCGACGCGGCACCGGCCGGAGCCGCTGCCGAGCAGCCCGCCGCCGACGACGAGACGGACGCCAGCGGCGATGATGCCGCCGCGCCGGGCCCGGGCTCCTGAGCTTTTCCGGAACTTGCCGCTCCGACCCGGGTCAGAGCCTGCACTCATGGTCCAAGTTGCGCCGGCCGTTATGATGACGGCCGGCGTTTTTGTTCAGGCCTCCGCTGGCGGCTCGCCCGTGCAGCCGGCCGGTAGCTGGTCCTGGGACGCCTGCCCGGGTGACCCGCCAGGCGCTCGGCCCGACCCGCCGCCTTCCTCGCAAGGCACTACAACGAGTGATCCGATGACCGCACGTACCGCACGTCTGAGCTGCTTGCTGGTGTTGTTGCAGCTTCTGTTCGCCGCCCACGCGCTGGCGGGCACGCCGGCCGGGCCGGCGCCGGTGGCCGGGGTGGACTATGTCGAGATTCCCGGCGGCGCGCCGTTCGAAGCGATCCCGGGCAAGGTCGAGGTGGTCGAGGTGTTCGGCTACACCTGCCCGCATTGCGCCAACTTCCAGCCGGTGCTCGAGCCGTGGAAGGCGCAGCTGCCCGATGACGTGCAGTTCACCGCGCTGGCCGCGCCACTGGGTGGCTACTGGATCCCCTACGCCCGCGCCTTTTATGCGGCGCGCACGCTGGGGCTGCTTGGCCGCACCCACGATGCACTGTTCCGCGCCCTGCACGAGGAGCGCCGCCTGCCGCTGAGCCGGCCGACGCCGCAGGAGATCGCCGGCTTCTACGCCCAATACGGTGCCGACCCGCAGCAGTTCGTGCAGGCGATGGCCGATCCGGCGATCGATGCCCAGTTCGAGCGCGTTACCGCATTCATGCAGCGCAGCGGGGTACAGGGCACGCCGACGCTGATCGTCAACGGCAAGTACCGCGTTCGCGGCAACAGCTTCCAGGACATGCTGCGCATCACCGATCACCTGATCGCCCGCGAACGATCCGCGCCCGGCGGTTGAGGCCGCGGCGCAGGCTACACACGCTGTTCAAGCCGCCGGTGGCTATGCTGGACCGCTGCGGCGCCAACGATATGCATCCGTTGCCCTGCCGCCGCGGCGGTTTCGGCGGCAGTCCAGCAAGATTCCCGACCGAAGTTCCGACCGCGTTTTTCCCCACCGTACTCAGCGGAGATTGACCCATGACCTCGCGCCCGGCCCTGCTGCCTCGCTTTTCCCCGATCCGTATCCCGCTGCTGCTCGCAGCGCTGCTGGCCCTGTCCGCCTGTTCTTCGCAGGACGCGTCGCAGGGCAACGCCGTGCCTGCCGCCGATCCCGTCGCTGGCGCCGCCGTTGATTCGACCGAACCTGGCGTTGAAGCCGGCCAGGCCTCGACTCCGGCCGCCGCGGTCGAACCCGGCCCGATCGTGCCACCGACCGGCCCGGCGCCGGTGGCCGGCACCGATTATGTCGTGATCGCCGGCGGTCAGCCGTTCGCGCCGGGCAGCGGCAAGATCGAAGTGGTCGAGGTGTTCGGCTACACCTGCCCGGCCTGCGCCCGCTTCGAGCCGCTGCTGGATGCCTGGAAGGCGCGCCAGCCGGCCGACGTGCAGGTGGTGCCGGTGGCGGCGCCGTTCGGCGGCTACTGGGAGCCGTACGCCAAGGCCTACTACGCCGCCGACACGCTCGGGCTGGTCGATGAAACCCACGACGCCATGTTCCGTGCGATTCACGTCGAGCGCAGCCTGCCGGTGCAGCCGGTGCCCAGCAGCGAGCAGCTCGCCGCGTTCTATGCGCAGCATGGCGCCGATGCCGAGCGCTTCGCCGACACCATGTCGAGCTTCGCGGTGAATGCCAAGATGAAGCGCGCGAGCCAGTTCCTGACCCGCAGCGGTGTCGACTCGACCCCGACGCTGGTGGTCAACGGCCAGTACCGCATCACCGGCAACAGCTTCGAGGAGCACCTGCGCATCGCCGAGCACCTGATCGCACGCGAGCGCGCCGCCAACGGCGCGCCGCCGGCCGAGGACGATGCGCCGGTCCCGCCCGTGACCGGCGACTGACCCACCGCCCGCGATATGGCCGCAGCGGACCAGGGCCGGCGCCGTCTGCGCCTGCTCAGCGCCAACATCCAGGCCGGCTCCAGCACGCGCGGCTACCACGACTATTTCGCGCGCAGCTGGTCGCACGTGCTGCCGGCCGGCAACAAGCGGGTCAGCCTGGACGCGATCGCGAAGCTGGCCGGCGAGCACGACATCGTCGGCCTCAACGAAAGCGACCCGGGCAGTCTGCGCTCGGGCTTCACCAATCAGACCCACTACCTCGCCCAGCGCGGCGGTTTCGACTACTGGAGCCACCAGCCGAACCGCCGCGTCGGCAACGTAGCCTCCAGCGCCAACGGGCTGTTGAGCAAGCTCGAGCCGCGCGAGGTGACCGACCACCCGCTGCCGGGCCGCATCAGCGGCCGTGGGGTATTGATGGCGCGCTTCGGCGACGGCGACGAGGGCCTGCTGGTCGCGATCGTGCACCTCTCGCTCGGCGCGAGCTCGCGCATGTCGCAACTGGGGTTCATCGCCGAGTTGCTGCACGATCACAAGCACGCGGTGCTGATGGGCGACTTCAACTGTCCGATCGACCGCCCCGAGATGGACGCGCTGTTCCGCCAGACCCGGCTGCAGCCGCCCGAATGCGTGGTCAACACCTTCCCCAGCTGGCGCCCGCAGCGCGCGATCGACCACATCCTGATCGGCGACGGACTCAGCTGCTCGGGCGCCTGCGCAATGCCGGCGGCGTTCTCCGACCACCTGGCACTGTCGCTGGACCTGCAGGTGCCGGAGGCGGCGCTGCTTTGAGGCTTGCAGGACTCGGGACTCGATTGCCGCGGCTCTCGACTGCCTCCTTTGGAAAAGGAGGGCTGGGGAGGATTTGCTCTTGGCTGGCCCAAAGCAACGGCAACAGCAAATCCCCCCTGCCCCCCTTTTCAAAGGGGGAGCCTGGTCGGTCTCCCACACGACGAAAAAGGCCGGTGGGAGAACCCACCGGCCTTCGACTTTCCAACTATGAAACGTCAATCCGCAGCGACTAGAACCGCAGGTCCGCGCGGACGTAGAAGAACCGGCCGCCGGGGATGTCGTAAGTCGACGCGTCGTAGCCGTTGAGCGAGCACGACAGGCAGATCGGCGGGTCCTCGTCGAACAAGTTGTTGGCGCCCGCGGTCAGCTCCAGGCCACGCAGCCAGTCGAAGCGGTAACCCACCTGCAGGTCGTGGTAGGTCGTGGCCTCCAGCACGTTGGTGCCGGACGCCGGGTCGCTGCAGATCGGGAAGGTCACCGCCGCGCCGCATTCCTCGCGCAGTTCGTCGATGTGGCGGATGGTCCAGGCCGCCGACCAGTTGTTGCGTTCCCACTCGGTCACGAAGGTCGAGGTCCACTCCGGGATCGAGCTGTCGACCACCTCGATGCCCACGCCCTGCGGCTGGCGCTGGCCGGCGGCACCGATCGCCTCGTAGTCGGCGACGAAGGTGTTGCGCCAATCGACGCTGAGCTGGCCGAGATCCGACTCCGGGAACACCCAGAACAGGTCGACATCCCAGCCGGAGGTCTCGATCACACCGAGGTTGGTGAGCCGGTTGTTGAAGCCGTTAATGTCGCCGGTCGCCGCGCGCGAGATGCTGTCGCAGAACAGCGGATCGAGCGACTCCACGCACAGGTCGAGCTGGGTCTGCGCG
>JAHWKC010000244.1 GCA_019348095.1 Pseudomonadota bacterium
GAAACCGCGGTCGCGGTGATGCCGAGCTCAGCCAGCCCGTCGTGCTCGCTGGTCGAATCGAGTTGCAGCGAGCGCCAGTTGTCGCGGCTGATCGGCTTGCCCGGCAGGTGCTCGCCGACCGCCGCCTGCAGCCTGCCCAGGCCGGGCGACAGCGCGATCACCGCGCGGCGTCGACCGCGTGCACGCGCGGTCATGCGCACGATCTGCGCCAGGCTGAAGCGCTCCGGCCCGACCAGTTCGAAGTATTGGCCGATGCTGTCCGGCTCGGCCAGCGAGCGCACGAACGCATCGGCGACATCAATCACCCAGACCGGCTGGAACACCGCGTCGGCGCGGCCCAGCGGCAATGCCGGCAGCAGGCGCAGCAGCGCGTCGAAGCGGCAGAACAGGCCATCGCCGGGGCCGGCGATCACCGACGGGCGCAACAGGGTCCAGTCCAGGCCCGACTCGCGCACCGCCAGTTCGGCGCGGCCGCGCGACTGCAGGTAGTGGCTCTGGCCGACGCCGGCGTGCAGCGCACTCATCTGCAGCAGCCGGCGCACGCCGGCACTGTGCATCGCCGCGATCATGGTCTCCGCAACGCCGACGAACACGCGCTCGAACCCGGCGCCATTGTCGCCGCGCTCGTTGAGGATGCCGACCAGGTTGATCACCGCGTCGGCGTCGTCGAACGCACTGCGCAGGAATCCAACGTCGTGCACGTCGCCCTCGCGCACGCTGGCCTGCCGCGACAGCGCCGCGCGCTTGTCGACGGTGAGCTGGCGCGTGAGCACGGTGACGCGATGTCCGGCCTGCAACAGCCGCGGCACCAGGTGGCGGCCGACGAAGCCGCTGCCGCCGAGCACCACCACGTGGCCTGGACCGTCGGTCGCCATCACGCTTACCCGCCGCTGGCCGCCGCGACCGGTGCCGGTGCCGGGCAGGCGAAGCCCTTGCGTGGGCCGTCGATGCGGCCGCGCATGCGGTCCTCCAGGGTCAGTGCATCACCGTTGAGGCGCCAGTCGTAGATCACGCTGAAGGCGAGGATGCGCGCGACGTACTCGCGCGTTTCCCGGTAGCTGATGGTCTCGATCCAGAAGTCCGGGTCCATGCCCGGGCGCTGCGAGCGCCAGCGGTTCAGCGGCGTCGGACCGGCGTTGTAGCCGGCGATCGCGAAGTACGGCTGGCGGCCGTACTCGTCCAGCAACTGGCGCAGGTAGGCGGTGCCGAGCACGATGTTGGTGTCGGCGTCGTACAGGCTCTCGCCGCCGCGCCACGGCACCCCGATGCGCCGCGCCACCGCGGCGCCGGTGCCCGGCAACACCTGCATCAACCCGCGGGCGTCGGCCGGCGAGCGCGCCTGGGGGTTGAAGATGCTTTCGGCGCGGATCTCTGCGGCGACCCAGGCCGGGTCGATGTCGTACTTCGCGGCCTCGCGGCGGATGGTGTCGGCGTGGTGCAGCGGGAAGCGCAGGCCGTACAGGCGCAACTCTTCGGGCTGGGGATCGCCGGCCTGGTTGCGGCCGAGCGAGAACACCGCCCGGTCGAACCAGTCGTTGGCCTGCGCGACCTCCACCGCGATGCGGCGCTGGGTATCGTCGAAGCGGTCCATCGCCTCGTGCCACTCGGCCACCGCCCAGCCATGGCGGTCGATGCGGTGCAGCCGGATCGCGCGCGCAATGGCGGGATCGCCGGCGACCGCCGCCTCGGCGGCCGCGCTGTCCTCCGGCAGCCACGGGCACAGCGGGTAGGCTTGCCCGAGCCGGTCGGCGGCGAGGAAACCGTGGAACTCCGGCACGCGCGCGGCGGTCTGGTACAGCCGCTGCGCGGCGGCCTTATCGCCGGTGAGTTCGGACAGGCGCGCCTCGAACCAGGTCCAGCGCGAATCGGCGCGCTGGTCGGCCGGCATCTTGCCGATCGCGGCGAGCGCGGCTGGCCAGTCCGACCGCGACATCGCCTCGCGCACATGCCATTCGTGCAGGCGCTCATCAAAGCTCGCCTCGGGCACGAGGTTGAGCCGGCGCTCGGAGTCGGGCAGGTAAGAGGCCACGGTCCACAGCGCGATCTGGTACAGCACCCGGCCGCGGTCGGCCTCGGAAAACTCCAGCGCCTGCGCATACTGCGGCAGCCGCGCCTCGGCGGCGTCGGGGTCGTCCTTGCCGAGCTTCGCCAGGCCATGCGAGGCGACCAGCCGGCTGCGCGGCGTCTTGGGCCAGTCCAGCGCACGTGGATGCACGCTGTCGAGGAACGCGGCGTAGTCGTTGGCCAGCGCCTGCTCCGCCGCAGGCAGGCCGCGTGCGACGCTACGCATCACCCCGGGTTGCCACTGCGCGGCCGCCAGCTCGATGCGCTGCCAGCGCAGCTCGGGCGTCAGTCCGTCGTGTTCGGCAAGCACGGCGAATGGCCCGTCGCAGGCGTCCGGCAGCGATCGCCCGCTGCTGCGCCAGATCGCCTGGACCTCGTCGATCCACTGCGCGTCGACACCATCGATGGCCTGTCGCGCGTTGAGTGCATGGCAGCGCAGCGCGAGGTTGTCGATGCCGGCCTGCCAGACCGAATCGAAGCCGGCCCAGTCCTCGCGCCTGGCCGCCGCGGCCAGCCAGCCGGCGCGGAAGGTCGTGGCCACGGCCTGTCCGTCATAGCGCGACAGGAACAACTGCGCCTGCGCGGCCGAAACGCGGTCGAAGTCCCGGCGCAGACTGGCGTACTCGATCCAGCCGTACAGCGGATGGTCGGCAAGGTCGGCGTATTGCGCGGCAGTGAAGCGGCCACGTTCGGCCGCTTCCAGCGCAGCGCGCACGCGCGGCAGCAGCGGGTCGCGGACTGGCGCGATCGAGGAGGTCAGCGGCGGTGGCGCGGGTACCGGAGTCGCTGCGGGCGGGGCGGGGCTGGTCTGGGCGGCAGGCGCGGGCGCGGGCTGCGCGCACGCGCCGGTGGCGAAGCTGGTCGCGAGCGCGACGAGCAGGGTGGTGAGGGGGCGTGGGAGCATCGCCGGACTATAACGGAGCCAATATGAAGCCCTGGTGGCCGCGGGAGGCTCACTGCAGCTCGCCCGCTGTGCGGCCTGTCAGGGGAAAATCGGCCGCTGCTCGACCTCTGATTAGCAAGTAGTAAGTAGTAGGTAGTCAGTGGCGCTAGAGTGGGCTTGCCCAGGACCGTGGCGCTCGTCCTTACTTGCTACTTGCAGCCCGCGCAGCGGCGACTCACAGGCGCGCAGCGCCGACTCCCGGCGCAAACCGCCGATCCAACCTGGCTCACCCTCTATGACACTGACGTGGCTGTTGTTCCTCGCGCTGGGCGCGGTTGCCGGCGTGCTTGCCGGCCTGCTGGGTGTCGGCGGCGGACTGGTGCTGGTGGCCGCGCTGGCGTGGCTGTTGCCAACCATGGGCGTGCCGGCGGATGCGGCGATGCATGCGGCCTTGGCCAGTTCTCTGGCGAGCATCGTGCTGACCGCGGCGGCCTCGGCGCGTGCCCATGCTCGGCGCGGCAGCGTGCTGTGGCCGACCGTGGCCTGGATGGTGCCGGGCCTGCTGCTCGGTGGCTGGCTCGGCAGCGCTCTGGCGGTGCGGATCGAGGACCCGATGGCCTCGATGCAGGGCGCCGGGCCACCCCGGCCGTCGGTGGGCCGACGTGTGCGGCTGGCCCTGTGGCGCCGCGGGCCGTCGCTACTGGGCCTCGCCTCGGTCCTGGTGCTCGGGCTGGTGTGGGAGCTGGCCAGCCGGGCCGAGCTCGTGGACCCGTTCTTCATCAGTCGGCCGAGCGAGATTGCCGCGGTGGGCTACGAGATGTTCCGGACGGGGGAGATCTACCCGCACCTGTGGGTCAGCGCCAAGGAGGCATTCCTGGGGTTCGTGGCGGCCGTCGCCGTCGGCATGTCTGCGCCTTTTGCGCCGCAGTCGACCATCCAGGGGAAGCACATGACCATGGCCGACGACCACCACGACGTTCAGCACGATTTCCAGCCGCACGCCCAGACCTGGCACTATTTCATCCGCGGCAGCATCGCCACGATCCTGGCCGCGATCTCCATTCTGATCGGGCTCGTTTCCATCGGCTTCGGCTCGACCCTGCCGCTGTTTCTCGGCTTCCTCGGCATCATCGCGGTGCACGTCGCCATCGCCATCGATCTGCGCACCGGCTCGGCCAGTTGGGGGGCGTCGCTGTCGGTCCTGGGGATCTTCGCCCTGATAACGCTCATCAA
>JAHWKC010000245.1 GCA_019348095.1 Pseudomonadota bacterium
TGGCGACGATGAAGCCCGGAATGATCTCGTAGAGCTCCGAGCCGAACTGGTTGACCGCGATCTGCTTCCAGGCAATCACCGTGGCCGCACCCAGCACCATGCCGGCCAATGCGCCGTTGCGGGTCATCCGCCGCCAGAACAGCGACAGCAGCACGACCGGTCCGAAGGCGGCGCCAAAGCCGGCCCAGGCGTAACTGACCAGGCCGAGCACGCGGCTGTCGGGATCTCGCGCAATCCACAGCGCCACCAGCGCGATCAGCAGCACCGAAGCGCGCCCGACCCAGACCAGCTCGCGATGGCTGGCCTGCTTGCGCAGGAAGCCGCGATAGAAGTCCTCCGACAAGACGCTGGAGCAGACCAGCAACTGGCTCGACAAGGTGCTCATGACCGCCGCCAGGATCGCCGACAGCAGGATGCCCGCGACCCACGGGTTGAACAGCAGCTCGATCAGCGTGATGAAGACCCGTTCGGCATTGGCATCCACCGGCCCGGCCGCGGCGGGATTGGCGGCGAAATAGGCGATCCCGAAGAAGCCGACCGTCAGCGAACCGGCCAGGCACAGGATCATCCAGCTCATGCCGATGCGGCGCGCGTTGGGAATGGTGGCGATGCTGTCGGCGGCCATGAAGCGCGCCAGGATGTGCGGCTGACCGAAGTAGCCCAGTCCCCAGGCGATCAGCGACAGGATGCCGATGAGCCCCAGTTCACCGCCACGAAACCAGTCGAGCTTGGCCGGATCGGCCTGCTCGATCAGTGCCAGGCTGGCCTCGAATCCGCCGTTGACCATGACTACCGTCACTGGGGTGATCAACAGTGCGAAAAACATCAAGGTGCCCTGCGCCGCGTCCGTCCAGCTGACCGCAAGGAAACCACCAACCATGGTGTAGAGGATCGTCACTGCCGCGCCCCACCACAGCGCCTGCGCGTACGGCATGGCGAACACGCTCTCGAACAGACGCGCGCCGGCGACTACGCCGGAGGCGCAGTACACCGCGAAAAACACCAGGATCACCGACGCCGACAGCACCCGCAACGCGCGCCCGTCGTCCCGGAACCGGCTGGTGAAATAGTCCGGCAGCGTCAGCGCGTTGCTGGTGCGCTCGGTGTATACCCGCAGCGGGCCGGCGACGTACTTCCAGTTCAGCCAGGCGCCGGCGATCAGGCCCACCGCGATCCAGCCCTCCGATACGCCACCGAGGTACATCGCCCCGGGCAGTCCCATCAGCAGCCAGCCACTCATGTCGGAGGCACCGGCCGACAGCGCGGTGACGAATGCGCCGAGCGAGCGACCACCGAGGATGTAGTCGTCGAAGTTCTTGGTCGAGCGCCACGCGATGTACCCGATCAGCAGCATCGCAAGCAGGTAGATCGAGAACGTGACAAGAAGTGGTGTGCTGGCGGTCATCGGCAAATCATCCCCCGGAAATCGGCGGCCGTGGTGGCCGTCCCCCGGGCCCCAGCTTACCGCGACTGGCGCTCGCGTTTTTTGCGCCAGTTGTGCACAGCCGCTGTGGACAAACATTCGGAAGAACTTGTGGACAACTACCGCCGCCATCGACCCCGCAAGGCCCGGACTCACCCTGGACAATATTTGGCCACGCCCCGACGCGGCGCCGTCGTAGGGCGGTGCTCGCTCCGCTGTACCCGCGCGTCAACACGAAACCTCCGGCCGTTCGCGCAGCCGAGCAAGCTCGGCTCTACAGATTCAATCCCGGCGGGCGCGGCTCAATCCTCGTCGGGCCAGCGGACGGTCGCGTTGGCGGTCCTGGCCTGCGGCACGCGTTGCACGGCCACGGCCTGCCATACCTTCAAAGCGTCCGCGGTCGCGGCGACATCGTGCACGCGCAGCAGTCTTGCACCGCGCTGGGCGGCGATCAGGTGGGCCGCGACCGAGCCGTGCACGCGCCGGGCCGGCTGTGCCTGTCCGGTCACCTCGCCGATCGTCTTCTTGCGCGACAGGCCGGCCAGCAGCGGAACGCCGAGCTCGGTGAAGCGCTCCAGCTGCGCGAGCAACGCGAGGTTGTGGTCGCGGTTCTTGCCGAAACCAAAGCCCGGATCGACCACGACCTGTCGCTTGGCGATGCCCGCCATTTCGGCGGCGAAGATCCGCTCGGCCAGGAAGCGATGGACCTCGGACACCACGTCCTCGTACTGCGGCGCATCCTGCATCGAGCGCGGCTCGCCGTGCATGTGCATCAGCACCACCGGCACACCCAGCGATGCGGCCATCGACAATGCGCCATCGCGTCGCAAGGCGTACACGTCGTTGATCATGCCGGCACCTGCCGCCACGGCCGCGCGCATGACCTCGGGCTTGGAGGTATCGACGCTGATCGGCAGTGCGCATTCGCGGGCCAGCCGCTCGATCACCGGGATCACCCGGCGCAGCTCTTCCTCCACGCCGACTTCCTCCGCTCCCGGGCGGGTCGACTCCCCGCCGACATCGAGCACGTCCGCGCCCTCCTGCGCCAGCTTCAGGCCATGCGCGACCGCAGCCTCGAGCGTGTCGTGCACGCCACCATCGGAGAACGAATCGGGGGTGACATTGACGATGCCGATGATCCGGGCGCGATCGAGCGTCAGCGGGCGGCCGCCGCAATCCAGGATGGGCGTGGTATCGAACATGGCGGGACTCGGGACTTGGGGCTCGGGGAAATCTACACCCTAGCGTCCGGATGCAGCGAAAGTCCGGTTTTTGCCCTACCGCAGCAGGCAGAAGAAACGCAGATCTCTCGCTACGCCCCGGAATGACCACGTCATGCCGATCGGGCGCGTCCGCGAATCACGCCTACGCCTCACCCTCAGCGAAAAAAAACGGCGCCAGTTGCCCAGCGCCGCCATGCTTTTTGCCGATTTCCGAGTCCCGAGCCGAACTCAGGTCTGAGCCGCAGGCCCGCCGATCGCACCCGGGCGGCCATCGTCCTTGGGCGGCTTGTCCGACTTGGACCAGTCCGCCGGTGGCCCGGGGGTGCGGCCGCCCATGATGTCGTCGATCTGCTTGGCGTCGATAGTTTCGTACAGCAGCAGGGTCTCGGCCATCACATGCAGCTGGTCGAGGTGGTCCTTGAGGATCTTCGAGGTGCGCGCATAGGCCTTGTCGAGGATGCCGCGCACGACCTCGTCGATCCTGCGCGCGGTGTCGTCCGAGACGCTCTTGTGCTGGGTCACCGACCGCCCGAGGAATACCTCGTCCTCGTCGTCGCTGTAGGCGATCGGGCCCATTTCGTCGCTCAGGCCCCACTTGGTGACCATGTTGCGCGCCATCTTGGTCGCGCGCTCGATGTCGTTGGAGGCACCGGTGGTGACCTTGTCGTTGCCGAAGATCAGCTCCTCGGCGACCCGGCCGCCATACAGCGAGCACAGCTGCGACTCGATCGCGGTGCGGTTGAAGCTGTATTTGTCGCCCTCGGGCAGGTACATGGTCACGCCCAAAGCCCTTCCTCTGGGAATAATCGTCACCTTGTAGACCGGGTCGTGCTCGGGCACCACGCGGCCGACGATGGCGTGGCCGGCCTCGTGGAACGCGACGATCCTGCGCTCCTTCTCGTTCACCAGCCGGTTCTTCTTCTCGAGCCCCGCAACGATCCGATCGACAGCGTCCTCGATCTCCTGCATGGAGACGGAGACTTTGTCCCGCCGGGCCGCGAGGAGCGCGGCCTCGTTCAGCAGGTTCGCGAGATCCGCTCCGACGAATCCCGGCGTCCGACGTGCGATCCGATCGAGATCGATGTCGTCGCCCAGAGTAATGTCCGCCGAGTGGATCTTGAGGATCGCGAGCCGGCCGTGCAGGTCCGGCCGGTCCACGAGCACCTGTCGGTCGAAGCGGCCGGGGCGCAGGAGCGCCCGCCGCAGCGCGCCGGCGCCCAGGCGCTGCGCGGCGCCCGTCTCGAACAACCACAGCCCCCCCACGGCGGCGAGGATCAGCCCCGCGGTCCCCCACCAGCCCAGGCCGATCGCGAGCCCCGCGGCGAGCGCCAGCGCGATCCCCCCCCGCACGAGCCGCTTGCGCGCGCGGCCGGCGCCGAACGCGCTGAGCGCCCACCACGCCCGGTCGGCGCCGTCGGCGAGGATCTCCCCCGCGCCCCGCACGGAGTCCCCGACCGGGCCGTCGCGCAGGCGCCCGCCGGGCCGCGACGCGGCGACGAGCGCGGCGGTCCCGGCGCTGAGCGCCAGGA
>JAHWKC010000246.1 GCA_019348095.1 Pseudomonadota bacterium
AAGGTCGAGCGCTCGGCCACGGGCGCGCGCAACTACACCCAGTGCGACAGCCTGCTGATCGGCAAGAAATGCGGCGCGCACACCTTCCCCTACATCGAGGTCAAGCACCCCAACGCCACCGTCGAGCACGAAGCCACCACCTCCAAGATCAGCGACGACCAGCTGTTCTATTGCCGCACGCGCGGCATCTCCGAGGAGGACGCGGTGTCGCTGATCGTCGACGGCTTCTGCAAACAGGTGTTCCGCGAGCTGCCTATGGAGTTCGCGGTCGAGGCCAAGAAGTTGCTGGAAGTCAGCCTGGAAGGCGCAGTCGGCTAGCGGTGAGCGCAGCGTCGCTTCCCTGTAGGAGCGACGTGAGTCGCGAACGGCAGGTCAATCGAGCGCCCGATTCCAGATCGCGGTTCACCTCGCTCCTACAAAAACAACAATTCCCGCGTGGCGGGATCCGAGAACTCACATGCTGAAGATCGAAAACCTCCACGTATCCGTCGCCGGCCGCGAGATCCTCAAAGGGTTGAGCCTGGAACTGCAGCCGGGTCAGGTGCACGCCATCATGGGTCCCAACGGCGCCGGCAAGTCGACGCTCGGCAACGTCATCGCCGGGCGCGAGGGCTACGAGATCACCGACGGCTCGGTGACGTTCGAGGGCCGCGACCTGCTCGCGCTGGAGCCCGAGGAGCGCGCCGCCGCCGGGGTGTTCCTGGCGTTCCAATACCCGGTGGAGATTCCGGGCGTGAACAACACCTACTTCCTGCGTGCCGCGCTGAATGCCCAGCGCAAGGCGCGCGGCGATGCCGAGCTGGACTCGATGCAGTTCCTCAAGCTGGTGCGCGAGAAACTCGCGGTGCTGCACCTCAAGGACGAATTGCTGCACCGGGGCGTCAACGAGGGGTTCAGCGGCGGCGAGAAGAAGCGCAACGAGATCTTCCAGCTTGCGCTGCTCGAGCCGAAGCTGGCCATCCTCGACGAGACCGACTCGGGCCTGGACATCGATGCGCTCCGGGCCGTCGCCGACGGCGTCAGCGCGCTGCGCTCGCCCGATCGAGCGTTCCTGATGATCACCCACTACCAGCGGCTGCTGGACTACATCAAGCCCGACGTGGTGCACGTGCTGGACGATGGCCGCATCGTCGAGAGCGGCGGACCGGAACTGGCGCTGGAGCTGGAGGCGCATGGCTATGCATGGCTGAAGGACCGGATCGCGCCGGAGAGTGTGGCGTGATCGGACAGCCTGCATTTTCCTTCTCCCACTTGTGGGAGACAAATCGGCAGGATTGCCGATTTGCACGGCGTCAGCCGCCCGAAGGGTCGAGCACAGGGACGTGCTCGATGTACGTGCCCGAAGGGCGGATGAGGGCGCTCGCACTGTCAGCATCGGCGCAAGTTTCGTTTTCGCGCGCCCTCACCCCAACCCCTCTCCCGCGAGCGGCAGAGGGGCTCAGCATGGCGACGCCCACATGAGCGCCCTGCTCGACCACTTCGCCCGCGCCTTCGAGGCCCTGCCCGCGCGCGACGCCGCCGGTCTGGGCGAGATCCGCCGTGCCGCGCTGGATGCCGCGCTGCGCGACGGCCTGCCGCATGCGCGCAGCGAAGCATGGAAATACACCCCGCTGCGCGCGCTCGAACGGCGCTCGTTCGCAGCGGTCGATGTGGCTGCGCCGGTGTTCGACGCCGAAGTGCTGGCCGCGATTCCGGCGCCGCGCATCGTCTTCGTCAACGGCCGCTTCGATGCGCAGACGTCGGATCTCGCCGCACTCCCGGCCGGGGTGAGCCTGCAGCCCCTGTCGCAGGTGCTGCGCGACGGCGACAGCCGTGAGGCCGGTTTCCTGGCCCGCCGCTTCGACAAGCCCGAAGAGGTTTTCGCGCGCGTCAACGCGGCACTGGCCGATGAAGGCGTGGTGCTGCGCGCCCAGGCCGATGCCCGCTCGACGCAGGCGATCCACCTGGTATTCATCGGCGCGCCCACCAGCGGGGACCACGCCTGGCACCTGCGCCACCTGATCGAGCTGGCCGCCGGCGCCGAACTGCACCTGGTCGAACACCAGCTCGCCGGCGCCGCGCACACCCACTTGGCCAACACGCTGATGCACGTGCACCTCGGCCCGCGCGCACGGCTGTCGCATGCCCGCGTGCAGAACGACGCCAGCGGCGCCACCGTGATCGCGCGCACCGACGCGGTGCTCGCCCGCGATGCCGAATACCGCCGGCTCGATCTCGAACTCGGCGCCGCGCTGTCGCGTCACGAACTCAACGTCGCGCTGCACGGCGAGTCGGCACGGCTGCATGCCAACGGTGTGCTGCTGGCCGACGGCCGCCGCCACCTCGACACGCGCCTGGGCATCGACCATGTCGGACGCGACAGCGCCTGCGACCTGACCTGGCGCGGCCTGGGTGCCGGCCGCGCGCGCGCCGTATTCCACGGCGGCATCCTGATCCGCGAAGGCGCCGACGGGGCCGCGGCGATGCTGTCCAACAAGAACCTGTTGCTCAGCGAGAACGCCGAGATCGACACCCAGCCGGTGCTGGTGATCCACGCCGACGAGGTGCAGGCCGCCCACGGCGCGACGGTCGGGCAGCTCGATCCGGTTGCGATGTTCTACCTGCGTTCGCGCGGGCTGCCGGCCGAGGATGCGCGTGCACTGCTGACCGCGGCGTTCTGCCGCGAGACGCTGGCGGTGTTCGAGGACTCGGCGTTGCGCGAGGCATTGACGATGCAACTGGATGCGGCGCTGGCCAGATTGGAGGCGGTATGAGTCACGAGCTTGAACGGCCTCACCCCCGCCCGGGCGCGGCGGCGCTCGGTGACGCGCGAGCCAGTGGATCGCAAGCGGGAGAGGGGGTCGGAAGCGGCATCGACTGGGCGGCGGTGCGCGCGGATTTTCCGCTGCTCACGCGCGAGGTCCACGGCAAGCCGCTGATATACCTCGACTCGGCCAATACCGGCCAGAAACCGGCCGCGGTGATCGAGGCGACCGACGATTTCTACCGCCACCACAACGCCAACGTCTCCCGGGCGGTGCATGCACTCGGCACCGAGGCGACCGACGCCTACGAGGGCGCGCGCGGCAAGCTGGCCAGGTTCTTCAACGTGCGCAGCGACGAGCTGGTGCTGTGCAGCGGGACCACCTTCGCGTTGAACCTGGTCGCGTACTCCTGGGCGCTGCCGCAGCTCGGGCCTGGCGATGCAATCGTGCTCACGCGCATGGAGCACCACGCCAACATCGTGCCGTGGCAATTGGTTGCGCAGCGCACCGGCGCCACGATCAAGGTCGCCGCTATCGACGAGCGCGGCGAGCTCGATCTGGAGGCGCTGTACGCGCAGCTCACCCCGGAAGTCAGGCTGCTGTCGCTGACCCATGTCTCCAACGTGCTCGGCACGGTCAACCCGGTGCGGGAGATCTGCCGCGAAGCCCGCAGGCGCGGGATAGTCACGGTGATCGACGGCTCGCAGGCCGCGCCGCATCGCCCGCTGGATATCGCCGCGATCGGTTGCGACTTCTACGCATTGACCGGCCACAAGATGAGCGGCCCGACCGGCACCGGCCTGCTGTGGGCCCGCCGCGAGCACCTGGCCGCGATGCCGCCGTTCCTCGGCGGCGGCGAGATGATCAAGGAAGTGCGTTTCGACGGCACGGTCTACAACGACGCCCCGCACAAGTTCGAGGCCGGCACACCGAACATCGCCGGATTCATCGGCCTCGGCGCGGCGGTCGATTATCTGTCGGGTCTCGGCATGGCCAATGTCGACGCACGCGAGCAGGCGCTGCTCGCGCATGCGACCGAGGCGCTGTCGAAGGTCGAGGGCCTGCGCATCTTCGGCAGCGCGCGCGAGAAGGCGGCGGTGATCAGCTTCCTCATCGAAGGCGCGCACGCGCACGATCTGGCCACCCTGCTCGACCTGGAGGGCGTCGCGATCCGTTCCGGCCACCACTGCGCGCACCCGCTGATGCAGCACTTCGGCGTGCCCGCGACCTGCCGCGCGTCGTTCGCGTACTACAACACCTTCGATGAGATCGACGCGTTCGTCGCGGCGCTGCTCAAGGTCCGCAAGCCGCTCCTACAAAGAAGCCAGATGACGATGTCCGATCTACATTTTCGCGTCGCCACCATCGACGACGTTCCGGCGCTGGTGGCGCTGGTGGAATCGGC
>JAHWKC010000247.1 GCA_019348095.1 Pseudomonadota bacterium
CTGGGGCGAGGGCGGCTACGGCGAGGTCTGGGCCGGCCCCGAGGCGGCCTCGCTCTGGCGCCACGCGAGGCGCGCCGTCGCCGCCGTCGCCGAGGCGGCGAGGGTCGCCCGGCTCGCGACGGGCGTCCGCGGCCTCGCCCTCGACCAGGCGATCCGCGAGGCGATGCTGCTGCTCGCGAGCGACTGGGCCTTCATGATCCACCGCGGCGACGCGAGCGCCTACGCCTCGACGCGCTTCGTGACCCACCACGGCCGCGCCCTCCGCCTCGCCGGGCTCGACGCGGTGGAGTCGCTGGCCGACACTGTGGTCACGGCGCTGCGTGACGGCACTTGCCTGACGATTGCCGCGCATGCACCGATTGGGCCGAACACGGCGGACGCCGAAATCCGGTTCGAGGCGACCGATCGCCTCGCCCAGGTCGAGTTCGCCGACGACGCCGAGATCCGCTGGCTGTCGGCCGAGCAATCCAACAGTTCGCTGATCATCGGCAACCATGCGGTGCTGAAGCTGGTCCGGCGCATCGCCGCGGGCATCAATCCCGAAACCGAGATGGGCCGCCGGCTGACCCAGCTCGACTTCCCCAACATCGCGCCGCTGCTCGGCGAGGTCGTGCGGGTCGACAGCGACGGGGTGCCGGCCACGCTGATGGTGCTGCAGGGCTTCCTGCAGAACCAGGGCGATGCCTGGCGCTGGACCCTGGACCACCTGCAGCGCTCGTTCGACGAGTACCGCCTGACCGCTCCCGGCGAGGAGCGCCATGACGAACTGCTGGCCGGCTACGACGCCTTCGCCACCGCGGTCGGCACCCGCCTTGGGCAGTTGCACCAGGCGCTGGCGACGCCGACCGACGATCCGGCGTTCGTGCCGGAGACCGCCGGCGGCGACCACGTCGAGGCCTGGGCCGACTCGGCCCGCGAGCAGCTCCAGCGGGCCTTCGCAGCGCTCGATACGGTGCCGGGCGAGCACGACGCCCACGCCGATGCCGGGCGGCTGCGCACGCTGCGCCCGCAGCTCGACGCGCTGCTGGGCCGCCTGGCGCAGGCGGCGCCGGGCGCGCTGTTGACCCGTGTCCATGGCGACTTCCATCTGGGCCAGATCCTGGTGGTGCAGGACGATGCCTACTTCATCGATTTCGAGGGCGAGCCGGCGCGCTCGCTGGCGCAGCGGCGTGCCAAGAGCAGCCCACTGCGCGATGTCGCCGGGTTCCTGCGCTCGATCGACTACGCCGCGGCGGTGCTGGTGCGCGGCGAAGACGGCGTGACCCCGATCGCCCACGAGCGGCTGGAGGAGTATCTGCAGAATTTCCGCGAACGCGCCGGCGCGCGCTTTCTCGCCGCTTACCGCGAGGTGGTGAGCACCGCGCCCACGCCGTGGGTCGGTCCCGATGCGATGACGCCGCTCACCGCGCTGTTCCTGATCGAAAAGGCCGCCTACGAGATCGCCTATGAGGCGGCGAACCGGCCCGGCTGGATCGGGGTGCCGGTGCGCGGATTGGCCGACCTGCTCGACACCCTGGTGCAGGAGGCGCGCCATGACTGAGCGCGGCCGCAAACCCGCCGGCACAACTCGCATGGACACCACGCCGGCCGAGCTGATGCCCGACGGCGAGGCCCTGCAGGCGCTGGTGCAATCACGCCACGGCGATCCGTTCGCGATTCTCGGGCCGCAACGCGTCGACGGCGTGCGCGTGCTGCGGGTGTGGGCGCCGGGGGCCCGGGCGGTCGAGGCGATCGGCGTGGACAGCGCTGGTGCCGCTCCAGGTAGCGACGGTTGGGAGGAGGCACTGCAATCGACCGAGCAACCCGGGTTCTTCCTCGGCACCATCGCCGAGGGCCGCTACGCGCTTCGCATTCACTGGCCCGACGCCATCCAGCAGACCGCCGATCCCTATGCCTTCGGCGTCCTGCTCGGTGACCTCGACCTGCACCTGATCGGCGAGGGCCGCCACCTGCACCTGGCCGACAGCCTCGGAGCGCACGTGCAGAGCATCGACGGCGTCGACGGAGTGCGCTTCGCGGTGTGGGCGCCCAATGCCGGGCGCGTGGCGGTGGTCGGCGACTTCAACGGCTGGGACGGCCGCCGCCACCCGATGCGGCTGCGGCCCTCGGTCGGGGTGTGGGAGCTGTTCCTGCCCGGCGTCGCGGCCGGCGCGCACTACAAGTACGAGATCCTCGCCGCCGACGGCACCCATCTGCCGCTCAAGGCCGATCCGTTGGCGCGCGCCACCGAGTGCCCGCCGGCGACCGCCTCGGTGGTCGCCGGCGGCGAGGCATTCGCGTGGAGCGATGAAGCCTGGATGGCCCAGCGTGCCCGGCACAACGCGGCGGCCGCGCCGCAATCGACCTACGAGGTACACGCCGGCTCGTGGCTGCGCCTGGATGACGGCGGCACGCCCGATTGGGACCAACTGGCCGACCGCCTGATTCCGTACGTCGCATCGATGGGCTTCACCCACCTGGAGCTGCTGCCGATCACCGAGCATCCGTTCGGCGGCTCCTGGGGCTACCAGCCACTGGGCCTGTTCGCACCGAGTGCGCGCTATGGCTCACCGGAGGGATTCGCGCGCTTTGTCGACCGCTGCCACCGCGAGCACATCGGGGTGATCCTGGACTGGGTCCCGGCGCATTTTCCCTCCGACGCCCACGGCCTGGCGCGCTTCGACGGCACCGCGCTGTACGAGCACGCCGACCCGCGCGAGGGCTTCCACAAGGACTGGAACACGCTGATCTACAACCACGGCCGCCACGAGGTCAGCGGGTTCCTGATCGCCAGCGCGCTGGAGTGGCTGCAGCGCTATCACGTCGACGGCCTGCGCGTGGATGCGGTCGCCTCGATGCTGTATCGCGACTACAGCCGTGCGGCCGACGAGTGGATCCCCAACGTGCACGGCGGCCGCGAGAACTACGAGACCATCGCCTTCCTGCGCCGGCTCAACGAGGTCGTAGCCTCGCACTGCCGCGGCGCGGTGGTCATCGCCGAGGAATCCACCGCCTGGCCCGGCGTGACCGCACCGGTCGCCGCCGGCGGGCTGGGCTTCGGTTACAAATGGAACATGGGCTGGATGCACGACACCCTGGGCTACATCGGCCGCGATCCGATCCACCGCTCGCACCACCACCACGAGCTGACGTTCGGCCTGCTGTACGCGTTTTCCGAGCGCTTCGTGCTGCCGATCTCGCACGACGAGGTGGTGCATGGCAAGGGCTCACTGCTCGCGCGGATGCCGGGCGACCACTGGCAGCGGTTCGCCAACCTGCGCGCCTACCTGGCGTTCATGTGGTCGCACCCTGGCAAGAAGCTGCTGTTCATGGGCTGCGAGATCGCGCAGGTGCGCGAGTGGAACCACGACGCGCAGATCGACTGGCACCTGCTCGATGACCCATCTCACCGTGGGATCCAGCAACTGGTGCGCGACCTCAACGCGCTGTACACCGGCACGCCCGCGCTGCACGCGCGCGATGCCGAAGCCGAGGGCTTCCAGTGGATCGTTGGCGACGACAGCGGCAACAGCGTTTTCGCATTCCTCCGGCACGGGCGCGCTGGCGATGCGCCGGTGCTGGCGGTGTTCAACCTGACCCCGCAACGCCACGCCCACTACCGCATCGGCGTGCCGCGACCGGGCCACTGGCGCGAACGGCTCAACAGCGATGCGGCCGAGTACGGTGGCAGCGGCGTGGGCAACCTCGGCGGCGTCGACGCCGAGGCCATCGCCAGCCACGGGCATCGGCACAGCGTGTCGCTGTCGCTGCCACCGTTGTCGGCCCTGCTGCTGGCGCAGGAGAGCCGCTGATGCCGACCCTGCCCGACCGGATCGAGCGCGGCCGGCCCTACCCGCTGGGCGCATGCTCGGACGGCACCGGCACCAATTTCGCGGTGTTCTCCGAGAACGCATCGGCGCTGGAGCTGTGCCTGTTCGAGGCCACCGGCCGGCGCCAGATCGGGCGCTACATGCTGCCGGAATTCACCGACGGCATCTGGCACGGCTACCTGCCCAGCGTGCGCGGCGGACAGCTGTACGGCTATCGCGCGCATGGGCCGTACCAGCCCGAGCAGGGCCACCGTTTCAACCCCAACAAGCTGCTGGTCGATCCCTACGCCCGGATGCTGCAGGGCCAGGTGCGCTGGACCGACGCGCTGC
>JAHWKC010000248.1 GCA_019348095.1 Pseudomonadota bacterium
AGCGCCGCGGCCCTGCCGAGCTCCGCGACGTCGTACGCCGAGGCGTCCACGCACGCGTCGACCACCGCCTGCGCCGCGCCGGCAGGCACCAGACCCACCGAAGCCGTCGCCCGCGCCAGGGCGGCCTCGGTGTCGAGCATCGCTCGCAGCCAGTGGGCGTCGTCGACCTCCGCTGCGACCGGCCCCTGCGCGACGAGCGCGGAGAACAGCCCGTCAGAAGGTGAAGAAGACGGTCTCATCGCTCCCCTGCAGGACGAGGTCGAGGCGGTAGCCGTCGTCGGACGGGCGCGCGAGCAGTGTGCCCCGCGCGGCGCGGTCGGGCAGGGACGCCAGCACCGGGTCCTGCGCGTTCGCCTCCTGCTCGTCGGCGAAGTACAGCCGGGTCACGACCCGGTCCAGCAGGCCGCGGGCGAAGACGGAGAGCGTGACGTGCGGCGCCTGCAGCCGTCCGATCGCGCTCGACCAGCCGATCGCCGTCAGCGACCAGAGCATGGTGAAGGTTCTGCGGGACAGTGAAGTTCCGGTGGTAGTCGACTTCTATGCCGACTGGTGCGTGTCGTGCAAGGAGATGGAGAAGTACACCTTCCCCGAGCCGGTGGTGCATGCGGCGCTGGACGGCTTCGTGCTGCTCAAGGCCGACGTGACCGCCCATGACGACGCCGACCAGGCGCTGATGAAGCGCCTGGGCATCATCGGCCCGCCGGCCACGCTGTATTACGTCGATGGCCGCGAGCGCCGCGAGCTGCGGCTGTTCGGCTTCGAGCAGGCCGCCCCGTTCGCCGAGCGTGCCGCGCGGGTGCAGGCGCCGGCCGCCGCCGCGGGCGCACCCTGATGGCGATGAGCTCGACCGCCAAGGTGCTGCTGGTGGCTGCGGTCGCCGGCGTGTTTGGCGCGGTCCTCGGCATCGCGCTCAACGGCCCCGCACCGCTGCTGCGCACCGAGATCGGCCAGCGGGTGCTGCAGGGCGTGCTCGCCGCCGGCGCGCCCGAGCCGCCGGCGGATCTGGCCGTCGCCCGGCGCGGCCAGGCGCTGCCAGCGCTGAGCCTGCCCAAGCTCGGCGGCGGCGAGCTGACCCTGCCGGACGACTACGCCGGCCGCCCGATCCTGATCAACCTGTGGGCGAGCTGGTGCGGGCCCTGCATCCAGGAGATGCCCGAGCTGCAGCGTTTCGCCGCCAGCCAGGGCGACGCCGGCACCCAGGTGGTCGGAATCGCTCTGGACGAGGAGGCCGCGGTGCGCGAGTTCCTCGGCCGGGTCCCGGTCAGCTACCCGATCGTGCTGGACCGCGCCGGCTCGGCCGACGCCGGGGTCCGGCTCGGCAACCCGCGTGGCGTGCTCCCGTATACCGTGCTGGTCGACGCCGAAGGGCGGCTGCTCAAGCAGAAGATCGGGCCGTTCGAGCATGGCGAGATCGATGGATGGGCCGACGCCCGCTAAGCCCTGTAGGAGCGGCTTCAGCCGCGATCCCCAATCGGACGCACGAGCATCATCCGTTCGCGGCTGAAGCCGCTCCTACAAGTGCATTATCCAAACGGCCGCTTAAATCGCGGCAACTTCGCCGATATGGCGCCCAACTTCTGGACAGTTCCCGCGTCCTGACGCACACTGCCGGCCTTTCCGCCTGAACACCGGCCCGATGGCGAAGCTGCTGGCCCTGCACGGCCCCAACCTCAACCTGCTCGGCGATCGCGAGCCGCGGGTCTATGGCCGCACCACCCTGGCCGAGATCGACGCTGCATTGCAGGCTGGAGCCGAGCGCGCCGGGCACCAGTTCGCCAGCTTGCAATCCAATGCCGAGCACGTGCTGGTCGAGCGCATCCAGGCGACCCGCGCCGATGGCACCGCGCTGATCCTGATCAACCCCGCGGCTTTCACCCACACCAGCGTGGCGCTGCGCGATGCCTTGGCCGCGGTGGACCTGCCGTTCATCGAGATCCACCTGTCCAACCCGCACACCCGTGAGCCGTTCCGCCGCCACAGCTACTTCAGCGATCTCGCGCTGGGCGTGGTCGCCGGCTTCGGCGAGGACAGCTACCGCTATGCGCTCGACGCGGCGCTGGCCTGGCTGGACCGCCACGCCGTGTCCAAATCCCGGCCGTCCTGACGGCACCCCGCCTTTCATCCAATCCCCGCCCCGCCCCGAGCGGAGCCCACCCACCAGAGGCCCGACCCATGGACCTGCGCAAAATCAAGAAACTGATCGATCTGCTCGAAGAGTCGAACCTGGCCGAGATCGAGATCAAGGAAGGCGAAGAGTCCGTCCGCCTGGCCCGCACGCCGCGTGGCGGCATCGCCGTCGCCGCACCGCTCGCGCATGCCGCCCCGCCGATGCAGGCTGCGCCGGCACCCTCCTCGAGCGAGGCCACCGGCGGCGGCAGCCACACCGGCGCATCGGGCGGTGCGGACCTGCCCGACGGCCACGTCGTGCGCGCACCGATGGTCGGCACGTTCTACGCCTCGCCGGCGCCGGACAAGCCGCCGTTCGTCACCGTCGGCCAGTCGATCCGCGCCGGCGAGACGCTGGCGATCATCGAGGCGATGAAGATGTTCAACCCGATCGAGGCCGACGTCTCCGGCACCGTGCTCAAGGTGATGGCCGAGAGTGGCCAGCCGATCGAGTTCGATCAGCCGCTGTTCGTGATTGGCTGATGGTCGGGACCCGGGACCCGGGACCGGGGACCCGGAAGAGCAACAGCGGGAGCATCACGCCGGCTTGTGCTTTTCCGGGTCCCCGGTCCCCGGTCCCCGGTCCCCGGTCCCGCAACGCGAAACAACCCCGACTCCCGGAATCCCTAATGCTCGACAAAGTCGTAATCGCCAACCGCGGCGAAATCGCCCTGCGCATTCTGCGCGCCTGCCACGCGCTGGGCATCCATACCGTCGCGGTGCACTCCACCGTGGATCGCAACCTCAAGCACGTCGCGATGGCCGACGAATCGGTCTGCATCGGCCCGGCGCCGTCGACCGACAGCTACCTCAACATGGCGCAGATCATCTCGGCGGCCGAGGTCACCGACGCCCAGGCGATCCATCCTGGCTACGGTTTTCTCAGCGAGAACGCCGACTTCGCCGAGCGGGTGGAGCGCCTCCTCGTAGGCCTTCAGCAGCTCCATCCCGCCGTCGTTGCCGTTCAGGCCGATCAGCTCGATCATCATCGTGTCGCGCCCGTTCATCATCGACAGGTAGGCGGGGGAGGACTTGACGAACCGCAGCGCGATCGGCGAGCTCTGGTAGACGCGCCCGATCTCCCGCCGCTCGCGCGCGACACGGAAGATCGTCTCCACCGCCTCGATGTGGCGGCCGTCCATCGGCACGCCGATCTCGGTCGAGTAGGCCGGCAGGACGTTCGCGTTGCCGATGTTGAAGACCTTGAAGCTCACCTCGTCGTAGCGCTTCTTGACGAGCGCCCGCAGGGCGGCGAGCAGGAGCTTCGGCGCGAGGCTCGGCCTGATGTCGAGCAGGACGTTGATGACGTGCGGGGTGAACGGAAACTGCGCCGCCAGCTCGACGAGCGGGTTGCGCGTGCGAATGGACCACGGCCGGTTGCGCGAGTCGCTGACGCTGTCGCGCGTCGTCACGAGGCACGGATAGGCGTAGCGGTCGTCGTAGGGGCTGAAGGCCACCTCGTAGTGCTCGTGGCGTTCGAGCACGCCGCCGTCCTGCAGGTCGGCCTTGACCTTCGCCCAGGGATGCAGCTCGCGCACCTCGCGCAGACAGAAGCGGTCGCGCACCTCGATCATCGCCGTGCAGATGACGCCCATGCACCCCATCGCGACGCAGATGGCGTCGAAGGCGTGGTCGTCCTGCACGAGGGTGCGCCCTCCGCCGTGGTGCGCCTCGAAGGCGGCACGGTCGGTCGGCCCGTCAGCGGGCTCGATGCGCTGCACGCTGCCGTCGCCGACCACGATGTCGAGGGAACGCAGCGCGTCGTTGAGCGGACCGAACTCGATGCCCGAGCCGTGCGTGGAGGTCGCCGTGACGCCGGCCACCGTCTGGTGGTCGTAGCCGCCCATGTTCGTCAGCCCCATGCCGTTGGCGTCGAGCCACGCGTTGAGCTCCTTGATCCGCGTGCCCGCCTCGGCGCGCACGAGCCGCCGCCCCGACCACTCCGCCCGCACGAAATCCG
>JAHWKC010000249.1 GCA_019348095.1 Pseudomonadota bacterium
AGTAGCCGACGCGCTCGACGGTGGCCTTGACCTGGGCGAAGAAGTCGGCCTCCTCGAACGGGCGCTCCGGGAACAGGATCAGGTGCGGCGCTTCGTCCGCGCCGTGCCCGGCCAGGCCAGCCGAAGCTGCCAGCCAGCCCGCGTGTCGGCCCATCGCCTCGTACACGAACACCTTGGTCGAGGTGTCGGCCATCGCCGCGACGTCGAGGGCGGCTTCGCGTACCGACACCGCGGTGTACTTGGCCGCCGAGCCGAAGCCGGGGCAGGTGTCGGTCACCGCGAGGTCATTGTCCACCGTCTTGGGTACGCCGACGCAGGTCAACGGGTAGTCGAACTCGGCTGCGAGCCTGGATACCTTGAGCGCGGTGTCGGCCGAATCGTTGCCGCCGTTGTAGAGGAAATAGCGCACGTCGTGGGCCTTGAACACGGCCAGCAGGCGCTCGTACTTGGCGCGGTCCTCGTCGAGCGACTTGAGCTTGACCCGGCACGAGCCGAACGCGCCGCCAGGGGTGTGCGCCAGCGCGCGGATCGCGGCGGGCGACTCGCGGCTGGTGTCGAACAGCTCCTCGCGCAGTGCACCGAGGATGCCGTTGCGCCCGGCCAGCACCTTGATCTTGTGCGCACGGGCGGTCTGGATCACCGCCGAGGCAGTGGCGTTGATGACGGCGGTGACACCGCCGGACTGGGCGTAGAACAGGGTTCCTGAGGACATGCTGGGTCCGTGGGCTGGTCTGTGGTGGTGCCGGAGTTCGCGGGCGGGATGGGGTAAGCTGGCGGCCGATTGCCTGCAGGCGGCCCGCAGGTGGATGGTGCCGGCAGCTGGACGGCAGCATCGAGTGTAGCCGTGCGCTGCGGGCGCCAGTTTCCGAAAGTTCGTGTCCTTTGGGAGTGATGTTGATGCGATTGGTACTTCTGGGTCCGCCCGGTTCCGGCAAGGGCACACAGGCCGCACGGCTCAGGGAGCACCTGCAGGTGCCGCACATCTCCACCGGCGACCTGCTGCGCGCGGAAGTCGCCGCCGGCAGCAAGCTCGGGCTGGAGGCCAGGGAAGTAATGGCCCGTGGCGACCTGGTCTCCGATGAGATCCTGCTGGGCATGCTTGAGGAGCGCTTCTCGCGTGCCGACACCGCCGGCGGATTCGTGCTCGACGGCTATCCGCGCAACCTCGCCCAGGCCGACGCGCTCGATGCGCTGATGACCCGCATCGGCCAGCCGATGGACTGTGCGGTGCAGCTGGAAGTGCCGACCGAGATGCTGGTCGAGCGCATCGCCGGGCGCGCGAGTGCCGAGGGCCGCGCCGACGACAGCCCGGAGTCGGTACGCACTCGGTTGCAGGTGTACGACAAGCAGACCGCGCCGGTGGTGGATTTCTATCGTCAGCACGGCAAGTTGAGCGTGGTCGACGGGGTGGGCTCGCTGGATGACGTGTTCAACCGGATCATCGAGGCGCTGCGGCCGGTGCCGCCGGTGGGGTGATCCCGATCCAGCCTTGTAGGAGCGACGTGAGTCGCGACCGTGCGCACACCCGAGGCTGCGGATCGCGACTCACGTCGCTCCTACAAATCCAGTTGCAAGAGCTCGCGGCTGAAGCCGCTCCTACAGTTTGATCGGGCGCGCATGAAACTGCATATCCTGGGAATCGCCGGCACCTTCATGGGCGGCGTCGCCGCACTCGCGCGCGAAATGGGTCACCAGGTCGAAGGCAGCGACCAGGCGGTCTACCCACCGATGTCGACCCAGCTGGAAAACCTCGGCATCACACTGCAGCAGGGCTATGCGCCCGAGCACATCGCAGCCGATTGCGATGAGGTCGTGATCGGCAACGCGCTCTCGCGCGGCAACGCGGCGGTCGAGCAGGTGCTCGACGACGGCCGCCCCTACAGCGCCGGTGCGCAGTGGCTGGCGCAGCACGTGCTGCCGGGTCGCGACGTACTTGCGGTCGCCGGCACCCACGGCAAGACCACCACCAGCACGATCCTGACCTTTCTGCTGGAAGCCGCCGGCCGTGAACCGGGCTTCCTGATCGGCGGCGTGGCGGAGGATTTCGGGACGTCGGCGCGGCTGGGTCGCGGGGTCGCCCAACCCCCACCCGAAGCCGCGCGCCAACTTCTCAAGGCGCAAGAAGGAGACCAGGCGCCGGCCCTGGCGAGCCGCCCACTCTTTGTAGTGGAAGCCGACGAATACGACACCGCGTTCTTCGACAAGCGCAGCAAGTTCGTGCACTACCGGCCGCTGGTGGCGATCCTCAACAACCTCGAGTTCGACCACGCCGACATTTTCCCCGACGTCGAGGCGATCCAGCGCCAGTTCCATCACCTGGTGCGCACCGTGCCGCGGCGCGGACGCCTGATCGTCAACGGCGAGGATGCGCGCCTGGCCGAGGTGCTGGCGATGGGCTGCTGGACGCCGGTCGAGCGCTTCGGCCTCGATGGCGGTGATTTCGACTGGACCGCGCGGCTGATCCAAGATGACGGCAGCGCGTTCGCGGTGATCCACCGCGGCATCGAACTCGGCCAGGTGCACTGGCCCCTGCTCGGTCGCCACAACGTGATGAATGCATTGGCGGCGCTGGCGACGGTCCATGCGGTCGGTGCCGATGTGGCGGCGTTGTTGCCGTCGCTGGCGGGATTCCGCAGCGTCAAGCGCCGCATGGAGCTGATCGGCGAATGCGGTGGCATCACCATCTACGACGACTTCGCCCATCACCCCACCGCGATTGCGACCACCCTGGCCGGCTTGCGCGCCCGGATTGGCGATGAGCGCAGGATCGTGGTGGCGATGGAGCCGCGCAGCAACTCGATGCGGCTGGGTGCGCATGCCGAGGCGCTGGCGCCGTCGCTGGGCGATGCCGATATCGTCGTGTTCCTGCACCGCCCCGAGCTGGCTTGGGACGCAAGCAAGGTCGTGGCCGGACTGCGCGGCCAGGGCGTGACGGCGGCCGATGTCGACACGCTGATCGCGGCGCTGCGCGAACGTGTGCTGCCGGGTGACCACGTGGTGTTCATGTCCAACGGCGGCTTCGACGGCGCCCCGCGGCGCTTCCTCGCGGTGCTGCGCAGCGACTGACGGCGGGCAAGCGAACCGCCGGATGGTGAAGGGCTTTTGACGCGGATCAGAGCGAAAAAGGCCGGATCAAGCCGTTTGTGCTTGTGCACTGCGTGGTGACTTCGCAAGCTCGCAGGGCACCAAGCCCCGCTGGCCAGGGCAGCATCCTTCGCTGCTCGACCTTGTAAATGCTTGATCCGCCTTTTTTCGCTCTGATCCGCGTCAAAAAAAGCTCCTGCTCCAACCCACGTACTCACCCCCAGACCTGCGATACGCTGTCGGCGATGTCAAGCGAATCGCTATCGCTGTTCCCGCTGCATACCGTGCTGGTGCCCGGCGCCGCGCTGGGTCTGCGCATCTTCGAACCGCGCTACCTCGACCTGATTCGTGACTGCAGCCGTCAGCAACGCGGCTTCGGCATCTGCCTGATCCTGGAAAACGAGGAGGAAGGCACCGCCGCCGCCGCGGCCTACGGCACCGAGGCACTGATCGAGGATTTCGGCAGCGGCGATGACGGTCTGCTGACTCTGCAGGTCCGCGGGCACCGGCGGTTCCTGATCCGGCGCGTGCGGGTGCGCGACAACGGCCTGCAGGTCGCGGAGGTGGCGTGGTGCGATGACGGGCCCGCCCAACCGATCCGGCCCGAGCACGCGTTGCTGGCGACTCTGCTGCAGCAGATCGTTGAGCAGGTCGGTGGCGAGTACGCCAAGGTCTCGGCGCGGCGTTTCGACGACGCGGTGTGGGTTGGCTGGCGCCTGACCGAGCTGCTGCCGATGACTGACGAACAGCGCCAGGCGCTGCTGCAGCACGACGACCCGCACGAACGCCTGCAGCAGGTGCTCTCGCTACTGCCCTGAGCCGGCGGTGTCGCCGGGTTCGATTTGCAGGCGCAGCACCGGATGTCCGGTCTGCGGGTGGGCCGCCTCGCGCTGCTCGAACCGGCTCAGCGCCTCGCGCACCAGCGCATGCGCGTGATGCTCGTCCGATCCCGGGCGCCACAGCACCACCGCGTCCAGTGGCTTGATCAGGTGCAGGGCCTGGCTGGTGCCGAGCCACAAGGCACGGCCATCGTCG
>JAHWKC010000024.1 GCA_019348095.1 Pseudomonadota bacterium
GCGCGGTGTTCGCGACGGAGGTGTTGGAAACCCTGCCCGGGATCAACATCGCCCGAAACGGGGCCTTCGGCGGTGTCGCCTCAATTCGCCAACGCGGCCAAAGCAACGACAAAACGCTCGTGTTGATCGACGGCGTTCCCGCTAATGATCCGTCGCAACCCTCCGGCGGCTTCGACCTCTCCAGCTTCGAACTTGCAGACATCGAGCGCATCGAGGTGCTCAAGGGCGCCGCGGCGGCCGCGCTGTACGGCTCCAAGGCCAACAGCGGGGTGATCCAGATCTTCACCCGGCGCGACCGCGACGGCATCAACCCGCGTGCCAGCGTCACCGTGGGCAGCCACGACCACCGCGAGGCCAGCGCCGGAATCGGTGGCGGCAACGGGCAGGCGTGGTTCGGCATCGATGCGGCCTACCAGCGCACCGATGGAATCGACGCCTGCGACGTGGCCACGCCGACGCCGTTCTCCGGCGGCTGCTTCATCAGTGCGCCCGAGCCCGACCGCGACGGCTACCGCAGCCGCTCGGTGTCGCTGCGCGGCGGTATCGAGGCCAGCGACACTCTCGCCTTGGACCTGCATGCGCTGCGCGCCGAGGGCGAAACCCAGTTCGACGGCGACTTCACCAACGGCTCGGAGACCGTGCAGCAGGTGATCGGCGGCAGCAGCACCTGGACGCCCTCGGACCGGATCAGGTTGCAGCTGGCTGCCGGCCGCAATGTCGATGCCTCCGACAACTTCAAGGACCAGGCCTTCCTGGGCTACTTCGATACCGACCGCGACAGCGCTACGCTGCAAGGCGACTTCGGGCTGGCCCCGGACCAGCTGTTGACGCTCGGGCTGGACTGGCTGCGCGACCGTGTCGACAGCACCACCACCTATGCCGAAACCGAGCGCAGCAACCGCGCCGCGTTCGCGCAATACCAGGGGAGGTTCGCCACGCAGTCCTTGCAGTTGGCGCTGCGAGTCGATGACAACGACCAGTTCGGCGACGCCACCACCGGCAGTGCGGCGTGGGGCATCGAGCTCACCGACGCCTGGCGCGTGAGTGCCGGCTACGGCACCGCATTCAAGGCGCCGACGTTCAACGAGCTGTACTTCCCGTTCTTCGGCAACGCCGCGCTGCGCCCGGAGGAATCGCGCACCTGGGAGGCCGGCCTGGCCTGGCGCGGCGAACGCGCGAGCTGGCGGCTGGACGGCTTCGACACCGAGGTCGATGACCTGATCGCCTACGACGCGAGCCTGTTCCTGCCCAACAACATCGAACGCGCGCGCCTGCGTGGCGCCGAACTGGGCCTGGATGCCGAACTCGCGCAGTGGACCATCGCGGCCAGCGTCAGCGTGCTCGACACCGAGAACCTCATCGGCTTCAACGCCGGCAACCAACTGCCGCGGCGCGCGCGCCAGAGCGCCCGCGTCGAGCTGGACCGGGCGTTCGGCACCTTGCGCGTCGGCCTGACCGGCGTCGCGGAAGGCTCGCGCTTCGATGATGTCGCCAACACCCGCAGGCTCGCCGGCTATGCGACGCTCGATCTGCGCGCCGAGTACGTCCTGGCGCCCGCATGGACCCTGCAGGCGCGGCTGGCCAACGTATTGGACCGCGACTACGAGACCGCCTCGTTCTACAACCAGCCCGGGCGCGAGTGGTTCCTGAGCTTGCGCTACGCGCCGGCGGACTGAGGCGGGCACCGCCTAACGACAAGCCGAGCAAGCTCGGCTCTACGGCACCGCAGCGTCGCCCCCTGTAGGAGCGGCCCATGGCCGCGATGCTTTTCGGGCCGACGCGGTCGGCCGCGATTGCGCCCATGGGGCGCTCCTACGACGGTCCTGAATCGTAGAGCGGAGCTTGCTCCGCTGCATCGCCCCGCCACAGCGACTCTTTCGGGCAAACACGAAAGCCGAGCAAGCTCGGCTCTACGGCACCGCAGCGTCGCCCCCTGTAGGAGCGGCCCATGGCCGCGATGCTTTCCGGGCCGACGCGGTGGACCGTGATCGCGCCCATGGGGCGCTCCTGCATAAAACCGTGGTAGAGCGGAGCTTGCTCCGCTGCACCGCCCCGGCCACAGCGAACCTTTTGGGCAAACACGAAAGCCGAGCAAGCTCAGCTCTACGGCGCCGCAGCGTCGCCCCCTGTAGGAGCGGCCCATGGCCGCGATGCCTTCGTTACACAGTTGGCGACTCGACTCGCCAGCTCCACCGAACCCGATCAAGCAGTGCTCACGCGCTCCTGCGTATCGTCCTGATCCATCGGACCATGAGCGCGGAGCGAGAACTTCCGATGAGTCCTTCGCCCGAATATCCGGAGCCCCACCTCGCCCCGCCGTCCATCCCCTCGGCCATCGTGGTGATGGGCGTGTCCGGCTCGGGCAAGACCACCATCGCCCGCGCCGTGGCCGAGCGGCTGGGGCATGGTTTCGTGGATGCCGACGACCTGCACCCGCCGTCCAACCGCGCCAGGCTCGCCGCCGGGATCGCGCTGACCGATGCTGATCGCGCACCTTGGCTGGACGCCGTTGCGCGCGCGATCTGGGCCCGACTCGCCGGCGGCGGCCGGATCGTCGTTGCCTGCTCCGCACTCAAGCGCGTCTACCGCGACCGCCTGCGCAGGGCTGCGGAGCACATGGTGTTGGTGCACCTGGATCTCGACCGCGCCACGCTGGAGCAACGCCTGCGCCTGCGTCGCGGGCACTTCATGCCGCAATCACTGCTCCACGATCAGCTGGCAACATTGCAACCACCGGCCGCGGACGAGCGGGCAATCATCGTGCGGCCGGTAGGACCAGTGGTGGACACCGTGGAACAGGTGATCTCCAAGCTGCGCCGGACTCCGTAGGAGCAGCCGAGCAAGCTCGGCTCTACGGGTGCTCCCGGTCGAACAGCGGCAGCGTCACCACGAACTGGCTCCCCTGGCCGCTGCCGGCGCTGCTTGCGGTCACGGTGCCACCATGGGCTTGGATCAGCTCGCTCACGACGGTCAGTCCGATGCCGAGTCCGCCGCTGTTGAAGCCGGTCGCGTGCGGCTCCTGCACGAATGGCTCGAAGACCTGGGACAGCGCCTCGGCCGTGATCCCGATGCCGGTGTCGGACACGGTGATCACCAGCGACTGGTCGACCACCACCGCCGCCAGCCCGATGCTGCCGCCCTCGGGCGTGTACTTGCTGGCATTGTCGAGCAGGTTACCCAGCACCTGCGCCAGCCGCACCGGGTCGCCACATACCTCCAGCCCGGTCGGCGGCCGGGTCACGTCCAGCCGCTGCCCGCGCGCGAGGACGGCCGGCCGGCAGGCGTCGATCGCCTCGTCGATGATCCGGCCCATCTCGATGACCTCGCGCTCCAGCCGCAGCTTGCCGGTGCTCGCGCGCGAGACATCGAGCAGGTCGCCGACCAGCCGCGACATATGCGTCACCTGTCGCTCGATGATCTCCCGTAACCGCGGTAACAGGGTTTCATCCGAACCACTCATGCCCAGAAGCGATGCCGCGGAGCGGATCGGCGCGAGCGGATTGCGCAGTTCGTGGGCCAGCACCGCGAGGAAATCGGTCTGCCGCCGCTGCGCCAGTTCGGCGGCGACCTGCAGGTCGCGTGCATCCAGCGCGGCCAGGATCAGCTGCGTGTTCGCCTCCTGCTGCTGGGTGTGCTGGCGTTCGTGCGCGGCCATTTCCAGCTCATGGCCGTCCACCAGCTGCGTGTTGGCATCCTTGTTCTCGGAGTGCTGACGCTCATGCGCGGCCATCGCCAGCTCATGGCTGTCCACCAGCTGCGTGCTGGCATCTTTGTTCTCGGAGTGCTGACGCTCATGCGCGGCCATCGCCAGCTCATGGCTGTCCACCAGCTGCGTGCTGGCATCTTTGTTCTCGGAGTGCTGACGCTCATGCGCGGCCATCGCCAGCGCGTGGTCATCAACCAGTTGCATATTGGCCTGCTGACTCTCGGAGTGCTGGCGCTCGTGCGCGGCCATCGCCCGCGCGTGATCGCCGGCCAGCTGCGTACTGGCTTCTTTGTTCACCGAGTGCTGGCGCTCGTGCGCAGCCATCGCCCGCGCGTGTTTGTCGACCAGCGACGTAGCCCTGCGCGGGTCGTTGGCATCGGCCAGCCGGGCCTGCCGATCTCCGTCGCGATCGGCCCGCGCCTGCGCCACCTGCCGCTGCAGATCCGCCAGCTGCGCGCGTGCCTGCGCGATCTGCCGCTGCAAGCGCGCAAGCTCGCGCGTGGCCTCATCGGCCGCGCTGCCGGTCGGTTCAGTGGAGGGGCTCACGGCGCATACTCCGGTCTAGTCGGATTCACCATCATGCGCCCCGCCCCCGGTGATGGACCGATCGGGCTTGTGCGGCTTTCGCGTCGGCCTGCCGCCAAGCAGCCCCTCCTGGGCCGGCAGCGCCTCGCCGATCCGGATGCCGTCGTCATCGATGCTGAACAGTCGTAGTTCGTCCGAATGCGAGCTCGCGCGCAGCTTGGCCACCGCCATCACGCGCAGCAGCCGGCTCTCGACCTCGATGTAGCGCTGCACGATGATCGCGTCGGTCAGCGACGCGGTGCCGAACGGACTGAAACGCAGGTCGGTGTAGCGGTCCTCGAGCTCGCAGGTCATCAGCACGGTGACGCCGGTGTCGACCAGAGAAGTGACCAGGCGTAGCAGCGACTCGCGGAAGTCCTCCTGGAAGGTCGGCGCAACCACCAGCTGCAGGCCGGTGAGCGAATCGATGACCACGCGCTTCGCATCGAGTCGGCGGATCTCATCGGTGATCCGGTGCACCATCTCGTCGATCGAGGTATCCGGCGTGCGGGTCGTCAGCAGCCCGACCTGGCCACTTTCGATCAGGTTGGCCAGCACGTGGCTGCGCGAGCGGTTGGGACGCTGCTCGACCGCGACCATCACGCCGGTTTCGCCCGCGCGTACGCCGGCCTGCAGGAACGCCGCCGCCAGGATGCTCTTGCCCGAGCCCGACGGGCCGGCGACGAGCATCGAGAACCCTTGCGGCAGGCCGCCGCAGAGCATCTCGTCCAGGTGCGGGATGCCCATCGAGACACGCGGGCCCAGCTTGTCCGCGCTCGAATGCTTGCCCGGGCTCATGAGGTACGCAGGAGCGAACACCCTGATCCCGTGCGTGTCGATGCGGAAGCTGTGCAGCCCCGGCAGCGTCGGCTGGCCGCGCATCTTCATGATCTCGATCTTGCGGACCATCGAGTTGCGCTGGACGCTCTGATGCAGGCCGATCATGCCGTCGGCCACGGTGCATACCGGGTTGGCATCGGCCTCGTCGGAATACTCGCCGATCAGGAAAGTGGTCGCCTGCCAGCTGGTCATCAGCATGCCCAGCTGCTGCACGAACTGCTGCAGGTCGTGCGCCGGGACGTCATGCGCCATGCCCGCCTGCGCCATCGAGCGGAACGAGTCCACGAACACGAACGCCGGCGCATGCGCCTCGACCTCGGCCACGATGCGGTGCAGCAGGCGCTCCAGGTCGCCGGTCGCGGCATCGTCGGTCAGGTTGACGAAGTGGACGCTGCGGTTGATCGCGTCGCTGTCGAAGAACTCGAACTGCTGCTGGTAGCGCAGCATCTTCACCGGCGGCTCGCCGAGCACCGTCATGTACAGCGCGGGGCGCTCCTTGCTGGCCAGCGCGAACATCATCTGGTGGGCCAGCGTGGTCTTGCCGCAGCCCGGCGCCCCGGCGATGAGATTGAACGAGAATTCCGGCAAGCCGCCGCCCAGGACCTCGTCCAGGCCCGGCACGCCGGTGGCCAGGCGGTTGATTGTCACTTTGGCGCTCATGGAATGGTGTCCTCTGCGGGTGCGCCGCTTGAAGAATTGGCCCACACCGAATGAAGCAATCGCTCGGTGAGCGAAGACCCGATCAGGCTGGCCAGCAGGTCGTGGAAGGTCTGCAGCAGCGCATGGCTGGCGGCGACGGCCGCCGCACCTTCCTGCTGTGTGATGGCGCACTTGAGCGGCGCCAGGTCCAGCTCTGCCGGAAGGGCGTCGACGCATGCTGGCAGCCACGGGTGTGCTGCCGCGGCGAGATGAATGCTGCGTTTGTAGAGCATCGCGACGCCGCGCTGGCCGAGGATCGGGCGCAAGGCCGCGTCGATTTCCAGCCACATCGCGACGACCGCTTCGGCGACGTGTTGGGCGCTCGCCCCCTCTGCGATGCGCAGCGCCAGTGGCGGCGGTGTCTCCTGGGTGTCGCTGTTCACAAAAATGGGCGCTGAACCGCTGGCACGAGAACTCGATACTACGCGTTATTGGTGGCTGCTCCGTGAGCGGCTCCGCGGGACCTCCGCTGCCGTGCAGGTCTGCCTTGCCGGTAGAGCGGAGCTTGCTCCGCTGCACCGCCACGGCATCGCCCCTGTAGGAGCGGCCCATGGCCGCGATGCTTTTCGTGCCGATCGCGGCGGAGCGATCGCGCCCCTGGGGCGCTCCTACAACAGCATGGGGCGCTCCTACAAAGGATGGAACGCTCCTACAAAAGCGCTATTCCACCGTCACCGACTTGGCCAGGTTGCGCGGCTTGTCGACGTCGGTGCCACGCGCGAGCGCGACGTGGTACGCCAGCAACTGCACCGGGATGGTGTGCACGATCGGCGACAGCACGCCGACGTGGCGCGGGGTGCGGATCACGCTGACCTGCTCGGAATCGCCGAAATGGCTGTCGAGGTCGGCGAACACGAACATCTCGCCGCCGCGCGCGCGCACTTCCTGGATGTTGGATTTGACCTTTTCCAGCAGGCTGTCCCGCGGCGCGATCACCACCACCGGCATGTCGGCATCGACCAGCGCCAGCGGGCCGTGCTTGAGCTCGCCGGCCGGATACGCCTCGGCATGGATGTAGGAGATCTCCTTGAGCTTGAGTGCGCCTTCCAGCGCGATCGGATAGTGCACGCCGCGGCCGAGGAACAGCGCGTGCTGCTTCGGTGCGAAACGCTCGGCCCAGGCGGTGATCTGCGGCTCCAGGTTCAGCGCGTGCTGCACGCTGCCGGGCAGCTGGCGCAGCGCATCGAGGAACTCGCCTTCCTTCTCCGGTGACAGGCGCCCGCGCAGCTTGGCCAGGGTTGCGGTCAGCGTGAACAGCGCGACCAGCTGGGTGGTGAAGGCCTTGGTCGAGGCCACGCCGATTTCGGCGCCGGCGCGGGTGTAATAGACCAGGCGACTGGCCCGCGGGATCGCGCTTTCGGGCACGTTGCAGATCGACAGGGTCTTGTCGTGCCCCAGCGACTTGGCGTATTTGAGCGCCTCCATCGTGTCGAGGGTTTCGCCCGACTGCGAGATGGTCACGACCAACTGCTTCGGGTTGGCCACGGCGCTGCGGTAACGGTATTCGCTGGCCACCTCAACCGAACACGGGATGCCGACGATCGCCTCGATCCAGTAGCGCGCGGTCAGGCCGGCAAAGTAGCTGGTGCCACAGGCGAGGATCTGCACCGCCTCGACATCGGCCAGCACCGGCTCGGCACCGGCGCCGAACAACGAGGCCGAGAAGCCGTTGTTGTCGATCACCGCCTCGATGGTGTCGGCGATCGCGCGCGGCTGCTCGTGGATCTCCTTCTGCATGAAGTGGCGGTAGGGGCCGAGTTCCAGCGAGGCCAGCGAGACGTCCGATACGTGCACCTCGCGCTCGACCGCGGCGCCGTGCTCGTCAAACACCCGCACCGCATCGCGCGTGACCTCGGCGGTATCGCCCTCCTCCAGGAAGATCACCCGCCGGGTGGCCTGCACGATCGCCGAGACGTCGCTGGCGATGAAGTTCTCGCCCTCGCCCAGGCCCACCAGCAGCGGGCAGCCCATGCGCGCGGCGATCAGGCGCTCGGGCTCGTGCCGGCTCACCACCGCCAGCGCATAGGCGCCGGTGAGCTCGCCGACCGCGCGCTGCACCGCGGCCAGCAGGTCGTCGCCCTGTTTCAGGAACGAATGGATCAGGTGGGCGATCACCTCGGTGTCGGTCTGCGATTCGAACTGGTAGCCGAGCGCACGCAGCTTCTCGCGCTGCTCCTCGTGGTTCTCGATGATGCCGTTGTGCACCAGCGCCACGCCGTGGCTGATGTGCGGATGGGCGTTGGCCTCGGTCACCCCGCCATGCGTGGCCCAGCGCGTGTGGCCGATGCCGGTGCCGGCGGTGAATGCCTCGCTTTCGGCCGCCGCTTCCATCTCGGCGACCCGGCCGGTGCGGCGCACGCGGCGGATCTCTTCGCAGCCCGCCTCACCGGCGACCACGGCGATGCCGGCAGAGTCGTAACCGCGGTACTCCAGCCGCTTCAGTCCCTCGATCAGGAGCTGGACCACATCGCGACCCGCGATTGCACCGACGATTCCACACATGGATGGGCGACTCCTCTGATGACGGCGCAGTTTAGCGGTGCAGCGCACCGCGGACACTGTCCGGCGGACACTGCGCGCCTGCCCGCGGACACCTGTAGACAACGCAAAACGCAGGTGGAATCAGCCTTCTGGAGGTTGGCACGCTTCATGCGTAATACACCCCGTCCACCCCATCCGCCCCGTCCCCCACGCACCGAGGCCAGCCCGACCCATGAGCATCCGCGACACCTCCGCCCAGGACCACGCCGTCGCCAGCACCCCGGCGCACGTCCAGCGCCGCCGCCGCTGGCTGACCGGCGCCGCCGTGGCGATCGGCGTGCTGCTGCTCGGCGGCTGGCTGGTATCGGCCTGGAGCGGCGGCAGCCGCTCCTTCGACGCCTCGCGAGTGCGCATCGCCGAGGTCACCCGCGGCGACCTGGTCCGCGACATCTCCGCCGATGGCCGGGTGATCGCAGCCAACAGCCCGACCCTGTACGCGATCGCCGGCGGCACCGTGACCCTGCATGTGGTCGCCGGCGACGTGGTCAAAGCCGACCAGCCTTTGGCCGAGATCGACAGCCCCGAGCTGCGCAGCCGGCTGGCGCAGGAGCAGGCCACCCTGGCCAGCGTCGAGGCCGAGGCCGGGCGCGCCGGGCTGGACGCGCAGATCGCGCGTTCGGCCGCGCGCCGCGCGCTCGATCAGGCCGAGATCGACGCGCAGGCCGCGCGACGCGACCTGGAGCGCAACCAGCGCGCGTTCGAAGGCGGTGCGGTCGCGCAGATCGACGTCTCGCGCGCGCAGGACAACCTCAAAAAGGCTGAGCTCGGCGTCGACCATGCGCAACGCGAATACAACCTGCAGGGCCGCGGCGCCGGACTGGATACGCAGAACAAGAAGCTGCTCGCCGACCGCCAGCGTGCGGTGGTCAGCGAGCTGCAGCGCCAGGTCGATGCACTGACCCTGCGCGCGCCCTTCGATGGGCAGGTCGGCCAGGTGCAGGTCGCGCATCGCCAGAACGTCGCGGTCAATGCGCCGGTGCTGAGCGTGGTCGACCTGACCCGGTTCGAGGTCGAGATCCGCGTGCCGGAAAGCTTCGCGCGTGACCTGGCGATCGGCATGCCGGCGCAGCTGACCAGCGGCGCCGGCCAGCCGTACCCGGGCGAGGTCTCGGCGGTATCACCGGAGGTGGTCAACGGCGAGGTCGTCAGCCGCCTGCGCTTCACCGAGGAGCAACCGCCGGGACTGCGCCAGAACCAGCGCTTGCGCGCACGGATCATGCTCGATACCCGCGATGACGTGCTGATGGTCGAGCGCGGGCCGTTCCTGGAACAGAGCGGTGGCCGCCATGCCTACGTCATGAACGGCGACGTCGCGGTGCGCCAGCCGATCAGCACCGGCGTCAGCAGCCTGTCCTCGGTGGAGATCCTCGATGGTTTACAGCCGGGCGACCGCATCGTGGTCTCCGGCGCCGATCAGTTCGGCGATGCCGAACGCATTCGCATCACTGGAGATTGACCATGAACGTGTTCCCCAGCTTCCCGTCCCGCCCCAACTGGACCTCGCACGACCTCGCCGACGCGATGCCGCTGCGCCTGCTCGAACTCTATCGCTTCGATGTCGGCGCCGGGACAGACGCCGCCAACGCAGGCCAGGCCAGCCGCCGCCGGCCCCGCGACTGGCACGGCCGCTACCAGCCAACGCCCCCGCTGCCGACGCTGTTCCGCATCCACAACTGACGCCAGGCGTCTGTGCATTCGTCATTCCCGCGATCACGGGAATGACCAGCAAAAGAACGAAAAAACCGCCACTTCCACCCGAAGGAACCATTCCCATGCTCGACATGCAACAGGTCACCAAGGTCTACCGCACCGAACTGGTCGAAACCCATGCACTGCGCTCGCTCGACCTGCATGTGCGCGAGGGCGAGTTCGTCGCCGTCACCGGTCCGTCGGGTTCGGGCAAGACCACCTTCCTCAACATAGCCGGGTTGCTGGAGAGCTTCACCGGCGGCACCTACAAGCTCGATGGCGAGGACGTGAGCGGCCTGTCGGACGATGCGCGCTCGAAGCTGCGCAACCGCAAGATCGGCTTCATCTTCCAGAGCTTCAACCTGATCCCGGACCTCAACCTGTTCGACAACGTCGACGTGCCGCTGCGCTACCGCGGCATGAGTGCATCCGAGCGCAAGCAGCGGATCGAGGAGTCGCTGGCCAAGGTAGGGCTGGGCTCGCGCATGAAGCACTATCCGGCCGAACTGTCGGGCGGCCAGCAGCAGCGTGCGGCAATCGCACGCGCCCTGGCCGGCAGCCCGCGCCTGCTGCTGGCCGACGAGCCCACCGGCAACCTCGACTCGCAGATGGCCCGCGGCGTGCTGGAGATGCTCGAGGAGATCAACGCCGCGGGCACCACCATCGTCATGGTGACCCACGACCCGGAACTGGCCGCGCGCGCGCAGCGCAACGTGCACATCGTCGACGGCATGGCTACCGACCTTGTGGCCGAGCCGAGCCTGGTGCGCAAACCGGCCGAAACTTCCGTCTGATTCCCTGCCCGGACGCCCTGCCGACCGTAGGAGCGGCTTCAGCCGCGATCCGCAGTCGGCGCAAGCGAACGATTTCCGATCGCGGCTGAAGCCGCTCCTACAAAGCTTCGAAGGATTGCCATGTTCGCCTACTACTTCGACCTCGCCTTGCGCAGCTTCCGCCGCAACAAGGTGCTGACCGCGCTGATGGTGCTCGCGATCGCGCTGGGCATCGGCGCGGCCATGACCACGCTTACGGTGTTCCACGTGCTGTCGGGCGATCCCATACCCGGCAAGAGCGACACCCTGTTCTACCCGCAGATGGACCCGCGCTCGATGAGCGGCTACACGCCAGGCGACCCTCCGAACTTCCAGATGACCCGCTTCGACGCCGAGGCGCTGCTGCGCGAGGCGCGCGGTGACCGCCAGGCATTGATGACCGCGGGCAGCGTGGTCGTGGAGCCGCAGCGCTCCGGCATGAACCCGTTCAACGTGGGGTCGCGTTTCACCTCGGCGGACTTCTTTCCGATGTTTGATGTCCCCTTCGCCCATGGTGGCGGCTGGGCTGCCAGCGACGACGAGGCGCGTGGCCGCGTGGTGGTCATCGCCAAGGAACTCAACGAGCGACTGTTCGACGGCGCCGACAGCGTCGGCCAGACGATCCGGCTGGACCAGACCACCTTCCGCATCGTCGGCGTGCTCGCTGACTGGCGGCCGACGCCGCACTTCTACGACATCACCACCAACCATTTTGACGGCGTCGAGCAGGTGTTTGTTCCGTTCTCGACCTCGCGCGATCTCGCCCTGAGTACCAGCGGCGACGTGAACTGCTGGGCCGATACCAACGATGGCCCGGAAGGCATCCGCGGGGTCAATGCCTCCTGCAGCTGGCTGCAGTACTGGGTCGAGCTGGATGCGCCAGAGAAAGCCGAGGATTACCTGCGCTACCTCACCAACTATTCCGACCAGCAACGTGCCGCCGGCCGCTTCGAGCGCCCGACCAACGTGCGCATGTTCGACGTGATGGGCTGGCTCGACAACCAGCGCATCGTGCCCAGCGACGTGCGCCTGCAGGTCTGGCTGGCATTCGGCTTCCTGCTGGTATGCCTGCTCAACACCGTCGGCCTGCTGCTGGCCAAGTTCCTGCGCCGTTCGACCGAGATCGGCGTGCGTCGCGCCCTGGGTGCCTCGCGCCGCGCGGTCTTCGCCCAGTGCCTGGTCGAGGCCGGCACGATCGGGCTGGCCGGTGGGCTGCTGGGACTGGCGCTGGCCCTGCTGGGCCTGGGGGCGGTGCGCCAGCAGCCGACGAGCTACGCCGAACTGGCCCAGCTCGATCCGGCGATGCTGCTGACCACCTTTGTCCTCGCGATCGCCGCCAGTCTGCTCGCCGGGCTGCTGCCGGCCTGGCGTGCGTGCCAGGTCACGCCGGCGATCCAGCTCAAATCGCAATGAACAAAACCCCCTCTCCCGCTGGCGGAGAGGGCCGGGGTGAGGGCACGCGAAACACACTTGCGTCGGCCGTTCCGAGTATCGCGTCGGCCCTCATCCGCCCTTCGGGCACCTTCTCCCGCACGCGGGAGAAGGAAACGACCAAAAAACCTCCCGCCCTGCGGGACGCTGGAGAACCACCATGGACATCCGCCCCATCCTGTCGACCCTGCGTCGCCACAAGACCGCCGCCGCGCTGATCGTGCTGGAGATCGCACTGAGCTGCGCGATCATCTGCAATGCGGTGTTCCTGATCGACACCCGCCAGGACCGCATGAACCGCACCACCGGCCTGGCCGAGAACGAGCTGGTGCGCCTGCGCTACACCGGTATCGGCCGCGACGACAATGCCGAAGCGCTGACCCGCGGGGATCTCACCGCCCTGCGTGCGCTCCCCGGCGTACGCGCGGCCACGGTGGCCAACCAGGTCCCGTTCGGCAACTCGTCCTCGTACAGCTCGGTCAACCTGGAGCCGGACCAGCAGAACCCGACGCTGGATGCCTCCGGCTACGTCGGCGATGAACAACTGCTGGAGACCTTCGGCCTGCGGCTGGTCGCAGGCCGCGATTTCACCGCCGATGAATACGTCGAGTGGGAGGCGCTGCGGGCGCCCGGATCTGAGGTCGAGATCTCCTCGGTGATCCTCACCCGAGCGACCGCCGAGCGACTGTTTCCCGGCGAGGATGCGGTCGGCAAGTCGATCTACAGCGGCGGCGAAAACCCGCAGCGCGTGGTCGGTGTCATCGAGTACCTGATCCGTCCCGGCGACAACGGCAGTCCGGCCGATGCCGGGCTGTCGATGGTGCTGCCGATCCGCCGGCCCTATACGACGGGTTCGTACGTGCTGCGCACCGAACCGGCGCGCCGCGACGAGGTGCAGAAGGCGGCGGCGGCGGTGCTGGAGCAACGCAATCCCAATCGCATCCTGCTCGATTCGGAAACCTTCGAGCAGATGAGCGACGACTACTACGCGCAGGACCGCGCGATGGCCTGGCTGCTGGTGTCGGTCTGCATCGCGCTGCTGATCGTGACCGCCCTGGGCATCGTCGGGCTGGCCAGTTTCTGGGTGCAGCAGCGCACCAAGCAGATCGGCGTGCGGCGTGCGCTCGGCGCCACCCGCGGCCAGATCCTGCGCTACTTCCAGACCGAGAACCTGCTGCTCGCCACGGTCGGCATCGCGCTCGGCATGGCTCTGGCCTACGGCATCAACCTGATGCTGATGGAGCGCTACGAGTTGCCCCGGCTGCCGGCGATGTACCTGCCGATCGGTGCGGTCGCGCTGTGGCTGCTCGGACAGGTCGCGGTGTTCGCACCCGCCCGCCGCGCCGCGGCGGTGCCGCCGGCGGTGGCGACGCGATCGATCTGACGACGGGCCACCCGCTCAACCGATGCGCGAAGCTTCCGATCCGTGATCCCCGCGGAGGCGGGGGTCCAGAGGCTTCAGCGCACTGGGTCCGCGTCGCCGCAACCTGCAGACGCGTTCAAAGTCACTGGGTCCCCGCGTCCGCGGGGATGACGGCCTGGATACATCCTCCCGGGATCGGGAACGCAGTTGCTACGCTTGCCTAACGCGGCTGACTGAAAGGAGCTCCATGCGCACGGTTCTGGTCATCGACGACAACCCGGCGGTCGGCACCGCACTGGACGTGCTGTTCGGCCTGCGCGAGATCCGCACGCTGGTCGCGCATTCGCCCGAAGACGGGCTGCGCATGCTCGCGCGCGAGGACATCGGCCTC
>JAHWKC010000250.1 GCA_019348095.1 Pseudomonadota bacterium
ACCATCCAACGCCCGCTGGAACGCCTCGCGCTGCGCCAGGCTCAGCGCCGTCGTCGCGGGATGTGCCAGCAGGACACGGGAATCGGGGGGCGCGGACGCGCTCATGGCGGGGGTCGCACGAGGATCGGAAGGGCCGTGGGTTAGTGACTACACTAGCGAGCATCCGTCCCGAGGAACAGCTCATGTCTTGCAATGGTTTGCGTCCGTTTCGTCTGCTGGTTCGCCTGCATGTTCGCCTGCATGTTCGCGCGCTTGGCCTGGCCGCATTGCTTGCCTGCGCACCCGTCGTCTTCGCGCAGGACACCCCGGCCACGCGCATCGAACAGCAGATGAGCCCGGAGCAGTTCCGCGCCGCCGGCCTGGACAAGCTCGACGCCGAACAACTGGCCAACCTCAACGCCTGGCTCAACCGCACCCTCGACACCGAAACCGCCAAGGCCGCCGAAACCGCCAAGAGCCGGGTCGTGCAGGAGCATCGCGGGTTCCTGAGCTTCGGCTCGAACGATCCGATCGTCGCGCGCCTGCCCGGCGAGTTCCGCGGCTTCGGCAAGAACCGCCGCTACACCCTGGACAATGGCCAGGTCTGGCAGCAGACAGACGCCGCAACCTTGTCGGGTGCGCGCCTGGACAACCCCCAGGTCACCATCACCCCCAGCCTGGTCGGCAATGCCTGGTACATGGCAGTGGAGGGCTACAACACCCGAGCGAAGGTCAAGCGCGTCGAGTGACGCATCGGCGCGTCCATGAGCGGACGCGCCGTTTTCAAAATTTCAGGTTCGGCTCTTGTAGGAGCGGCTTCAGCCGCGATCGGATGTTTGATCGCTCGCATCACCTCCCGATCGCGGCTGAAGCCGCTCCTACAATGCTCGGGTGTCTCAGGTGAGCTGCGCCAGCCGTGCGGCGAGCTTCTTCGGCGAGACTCCGCCGCGCGCGCCGAGCTCCTGGGCGAACAGCGACACGCGCAGCTCTTCCAGGTCCCAGCGCAATGCCTGCCATTGCGGCGTGTCGCCCAGGCCGTCCGCGGCCGCCTCCGCCAGCGCATCGCTGAACGGCTTGAGCTCCAGCATGCGCGCCTGGTCGCGCAGCGGGTCGCGCAGCGCGCGCTCGCCGCGCAGCGCCAGGGCTTTGAGGTAGCGCGGGTAGTCGCGCAAGGCCTGCGCCGGTACGTCGCGCAGGAAGCCCGGCGGTGTCAGCGACGCCAGGTGCGCGCGCATGTCGTCCAGGTTGCCACTGGCCCAGCCGATCAGCGGCGACTCCAGCTTGGCCCGTGCCTCGGCCACCGCGGCCAGGATCAGCTCGGCCTGCTGCAGGCGCTCGGTCGCTTCGCCGAACACGCGCTTGCCGATCGCATCGACGCGCGCGGCAAAGGTCGCGGCATCGCGGATATCGGCCACCGCATCATCCGTGGTCAGGGCATCGAACGCGCCCTCGACCAGATCGGCCCGCAGCCGGTCGCCCTCGTACTTGCCGCCGCGGGCATCCCCCGCGCGCGGCGCGGCCGACTCGATCGCGGCGTACAGCAGACCTGTTTTCGGCGACACCGGCAGTTGCTTGCGCGCCTGCTTGAGTTTGTCGGCCAGCGCGAGCGACAGCAGCCGGCGCACGCCGCCCGGGTGCGCGCGCTGCGCCACCTCGCGCTCGGCATGCACCTGCAGCGAGGCGCTGTCGCCATCGTCGTGCAGCGCCGGATAGGCCGGCACTCCGCCCGCACCCGGCACCGACAGCGGGATCGGCTGCTCGGGAAATCCGGTCAGCGCGTGCTGCGCCAGGCCGGCGGCGGCCCGCGCGGCGAAGGCGGCGGCGGCGCGCTCACCGAAGCGGCGGCGCAGCTCGTCCAGGTCACGCGACTCGGCGAGCACGCCGCGGCGGCCCTGCCGGTCCTTCAGGTCGAGCAGGCGCAGATTGATCCGCAGGTGCGGCTCCAGCGCGGACTCGTCGAAGTCGACGCCCGCGACCTCGGCACCGGTGACCTTGCGCAGGAATCGCGCGAGCGCGCCGGTGAATGCATCGGCGGCTGCCCCAATGAATGGCTCGCCGCCAGGCTGCGCATGCGCCTCGAAGAACGCGCGGGCGAAATCCGGCGCCGGCACGAAGTTGCGGCGCTGCTGCTTGGGCAGGCTCTTGATCAGCGCGACCGCCTTGTCCACCACCAAGCCCGGGGCCAGCCAGCTCAGGCGCACCGGGTCGAGCGCGTTGAGCAGGTGCAGCGGCACCGCTACGGTCATGCCGTCGTCCGGCGCACCCGGTTCGAACCGGTACTGCACCGGCAGCCGCGCGTCACCGAGCGCGATCACCGGTGGGAACAACGCCGCGTCGGTCTCGTCGCCGACCAGCAGGTCCTCCAGCGACCATTCCAGCGCGGCCTTCTGCGCCGGCGGCAACTTCGCGTACCAGCTGTCCAGCGCGTGGGCGTTGTGCACCTGCGGCGGCAGCCGGTCCAGGTACCAGCGCGCCATCCAGTCCTCGTCGACCACGATGCCGACGCGACGCTGCTTGGCTTCCTCCTCGCGTGCCTGCGCCAGGGTGGCCAGGTTGCGCGCGAGGAAAGCGCTGCGGGTGTTGATCTCGCCGGTCACCAGCGCGTCGTGCGCGAACATCGCGCGGCTCTCTTCGGGGTACAACGCGCCGTAGTGCACCGGCCGCTTGGGCGCGAGCACCAGGCCGAACAGGCTGATCTGTTCGCTGCCAACCACCCGCCCCTGCGAGCGCGCCCAGCGCGGGTCGTGATGGCGCCGCGCGAGCAGGTGCGGCAGTTCCTGGATCGCCCAGTCCGGTTCGATCGCGGCGTTGGTCAGCGCCCATACGCGCTCGGTATCGAGCAGCGTTGCCGCGAGCAGCCACGGTGGTGGTTTTTTCGCCAGCGAGGATCCTGGAAACAACTGGAACTTGCGACCGCGCGGGCCGTCGTAGAGGCCTTTGTCGCCGCGATGGCCGATCTGGGTCGGCAGGCCGGCGATCAGCGCGCGGTGCAGGGCGATGTAGCGCTTGTTCTCTCCCTTTGAAAAAGGGGGGGCGCGCTCTTCCTCCCCCTTTGGAAAAGGGGGACCGAGGGGGATTTGCTGTTGCTTTTGCTTCTGCGCGCCCCCGCGCAAATCCCCCCTGCCCCCCTTTTTCAAAGGGGGGAACTGCTCGGCGTTGGCGGCGCCGTCCATCACCCAGCCCAGCGCATCGCTCATCAACTTCAACTGGCGATGCAGTTCGCGCCATTCGCGCATGCGCAGGAAGCCGAGGAAATGCTTCTCGCACCAGCTACGCAGCTTCGACTGGGTAAGGTCCTCGTGCGCGCTCTGGTAGGCGTCCCACAGCTTGAGGATGCCGGCGAATTCGGACTTTGCATCGGCGAACTCCGCGTGCGCGTTGTCGGCGGCGGCGCGCTGGTCGGCCGGTCGTTCGCGCGGGTCCTGGATGCCGAGGAACGACGCGATCGCCAGCATCTCGCGCAGGCAGCCGTGGGCATTCGCCGCGACCAGCATGCGTGCGAGCTTCACGTCGACCGGCAGGCGCGCCATCAGCTTGCCAGTCTGGGTAAGTCTGCGCCGGCTGGTATCGGCCTGGTCATCGACCGCGCCGAGCTCGGCCAACTGCTGCCAGCCATCGGCGATCGCGCGCGCATCGGGTGGCTCCAGGAACGGGAAGTCCTCGATGCTGCCCAGTCCCAGCGACAGCATCCGCAGGATCACCCCGGCCAGTGCGGCGCGATGGATTTCCGGATCGGTGAATTCGGGACGCGCGAGAAAATCTTCTTCACTGTAGAGACGAATGCAGACGCCCTCGGCAATGCGACCGCATCGTCCCTTGCGCTGGTCCGCGCTCGCCTGGCTGATCTTCTCGATCGGCAGGCGCTGCACCTTGGTGCGGCGGCTGAACCGGCTGACGCGGGCCAGGCCCGGATCCACGACGTAGCGGATGCCGGGCACCGTGAGCGACGTCTCGGCGATGTTGGTGGCGATGACCACCCGGCGGCCCTTGTGGGGGGCGAACACCTTGTGCTGCTCGGCGGCGGACAGCCGGGCGTACAGCGGCAGGATCTCGGTGCCCTTGAGCCGCCCACCGGCCGTGGCCTTGCGCAGGGCGTCGGCGGCATCGCGGATGTCGCGCTCGCCGCTGGCGAAGACG
>JAHWKC010000251.1 GCA_019348095.1 Pseudomonadota bacterium
GAGGCCGTCGACCCACAGCCGGGTGAGGACGAGGCGCTGCGCCAGGACGTCGAGCGGCTCTCGAACGCCGACGACCTGCGGGCGGCGGCGGCGACCGCGCAGGCGGCGCTGACGGGCGACGAGGCGACGGGCGTCGACTCCGCCGATGCGCTGCAGCTGCTCACCGCCGCGCGACGGGCGCTGGAGCCGGCGATCGGGCACGACCCGGCGCTGCGCGCGCTCGCCGACCGGCTCCAGGAGGCGGGCCACCTGCTGGCCGAGGCGGCGGGCGACCTGGCGTCCTACTCCGCCTCGGTCGACGCCGACCCGGTGCGGCTGTCGGCCGCGCAGGAGCGGCTGGCAGTGCTGACCGCTCTGGTGCGCCGGCACGGAGCCGACGACGTGGACGGCGTGCTGGCCTGGACCGCCCGCGCCTCGGATCGGCTGCTCGAGCTGGACCGGGCGGACGACCGGATCGCCGCGCTCGAGGAGCAGGACATCGCCCTCGAGACGTCCCTCGGCGCGCTGGCGGCGGAGCTCAGCGCCGCCCGCGTCGCCGCGGCCACCCGGTTCGGCGTCGCGGTCACCGTCGATGCGCTGGCGGCGGCGTCGACGTCGGGGTCGGACGGCCCGGGGAGGGTGATGCGTCCGCGCATCGCCGCATTGATCAGCCCGACGTGCGAGTAGGTCTGCGGGAAGTTGCCCCAGTGCTCGCCGTCCTCGAACGCCAGGTCCTCCGACAGCAGCCCCAGCGGATTGCGGCGCCCCAGGATGCGCTCGAACATCTCGCGTGCCTCGTCGCAGCGGCCGATCGAGGCCAGCGCGTCGATGTACCAGAAGGTGCAGATCGTGAAGCTGGTCTCCGGCGTGCCGAAGTCGTCGGGGGCGACGTAGCGGAACAGGGCGTCGCCCAGCTTGAGTTCGCGGCCGATCGCCTCGACCGTTCCGATGAAGCGTGGGTCCTCGGCCTTGATGAAGCCCAGGTCGGCCAGCAGCAGCAATGAGGCGTCCAGGCGGTTGCCGTCCAGCGATTCGACGAAGTGGCCGAGCTCGGCGTTGTAGGCGTGGTCGCAGATGTGCCTGTGCATGCGGTCGGCGCGCTGGCGCCAGTGCTCCGCACGCTCGTCCAGGCCCAGTTGCGCGGCGATCTTGGCCAGCCGGTCGCAGGCCGCCCAGCACATCACGCTGGAATAGGTGTGCACCTCGGCGCGGCCGCGGAACTCCCACAGCCCGGCGTCGGGCTGGTCGTAGGCGGCGGCGGCCTGCTCGCCCAGCGTCTCCAGCCGCTCGAACATCGCCACGTCGCCGCGGTGCACCAGGCGCTGGTCGAAGAACAGCTGGGTGGAGGCCAGCACCACGCTGCCGTAGACGTCGTGCTGCTTCTGCACCCAGGCCAGGTTGCCGCGCCGCACCGGGCCCATGCCGCGGTAGCCGGCCAGGGAGGCCACCTCCTCCTCGCTGAGCTGGGTCTCGAAGCCGATGCCATACAGCGGCTGCAGCAGGCCGTCGCTGCTGGCCAGGTTGAACACGTAGCGCAGGTAGTCCTCCATCGTGCGGGTCGCGCCCAGGCGGTTGAGCGCGCGCACCACGAAGGTGGAGTCACGCAGCCAGCAGTAGCGGTAGTCCCAGTTGCGCACCGTGTAGGCGGCTTCCGGAATCGAGGTGGTCATCGCCGCCACGATCGCGCCGGTCTCCTCGTACTGGCACAGCTTCAGCGTGATCGCGCTGCGGATCACCGCGTCCTGCCAGTCCAGCGGGATGGACAGATAGCGCACCCACTCGCGCCAGTAGGCGATGGTGCGCTCCTCGGCATGGCGCACGAACGTCGCCACCGGCTGGGTCAGCGTCTCGTCGGGGCCGAGCACCAGGTGCAGGTCGCGATCGAGCACGAACGGCAGCTGGTCGCGCACCAGCCGCACTGGCACGTCGCTGGTCAGGCGCAGGGTGAAGCCGGGCACCAGGTAGCGGATGTGGTTGCTGCCCCAGGTGGTCTCGGGCACGGCCGCACCGTAGTCGGCCAACGGCCGCAGCCGGATGCGGATGCGCGGGCTGCCGCTGAGCGGGCACAGCCGGCGCAGCAGCATGACCGGGCGATAGAAGCGCTCGTGCCAGTGCCAGCGCGGGGCGAAATCGGTGATCTCCACCGCGCCGCCGTGGCGGTCGCGCAACACCGTGCGCAGCACCGCGGTGTTGGGCAGGTAGTGCTGCTCGGCCGATTCGAAGTCTTCGAGTTCGATCGCGTAGTCGCCGCCCTCGTGCTCGCTGGGCGACAACAGGGCGCAGAAGGTCGGGTCGCCGTCGAAGGCGGGCACGCAACCCCAGACCACCCGTGCCCGCGCATCGATCAGCGCCGCGACGCTGCCGTTGCCGACCATGCCCAGGTCGAGCGATGGCTGCAGCGGTGAATCGGAAGGCGCGGGCGGCTGGGCTTGCGCGGCGGGTCGGCCTTGCGGCGCCTCGGTCATGGCGTGGTCACTCGGGCAGCGGCGGTCAGCCAGGCGCCGACGGCGGCGGGGTCGGCCAGGGAATGGCCGGCCGCGGTGGGACGGCGTTCGCCGACGATCACCGCCAGCCCGCCCAGCTCGAGCACGACGGCGAAGCCGTCCTCGTCGGTATGGTCGTCGCCGACGAACACCGGCTTGCGTCCGCGGAATGGGGCCGCGCCGAGCATCCGCTTGATGGCGGCGCCCTTGTCGGCGCCTGCGGGGCGCAACTCCACTACGTGGTCGCCGGGCTGCACGCGATAACCCGGCAGCCAGGCCAGCGCCGCATCGGCGAGCGCCCGCAGCCGCGGCTCGGCATGCCGGTTGCCGCGCCAGTGCAGCGCCATGGTCGCGCCCTTGTCCTCGACCACCGCGCCGGGAAACCGCGCGATGACGCTTTCGGCCTCGCGGCGCAGGGTTTTCAGCGGCGCCGGGACCGGCGCGGGCCGGGCGCTACCGCGGCGCTCCAGCCCGTGCAGGCCGGTCGCGGGCAGGTGCAACGGTGCGAACAGCGCGTCGAGTTGCGCCAGCGATCGGCCGCTGACCAGTGCCAGCGCGCCCTCCAGGCGCTCGTGCAACGCACCGATCGATCCGAGCAGATCCGGTGAGACCCGCACCTCGTCGGGCTTCTGCGCGAACTCGAGCAGGGTCCCGTCGACATCGAGGAACAAGGCCCAATCCGGCGCTGGCGGCGGCGGCGGCGGTAGTGGCGGGGTAGGTGCAGACATGCAAGCGATTGTGAACACGGGGATGTAAGCGTGGGGTGGACGGGAGGTGTTCAGGGTCGGCTGTCGGGAGTCTGATCGGGACCGGGCCCCGCCCACAACCCGCGCTCCAGCACACCCGCTCCTTGATTCGCGCCCGGTACAGCCGCATCTCCCACCCATCGCACCATCCAGAGAATTCCCGATGCGAATGGACAAACTCACCTCGCGTTTCCAGCAGGCGCTCGCCGATGCGCAGTCGCTCGCGGTCGGGCGCGATCACAGCGTCATCGAGCCGGCACACCTGCTGGCCGCGCTGCTCGACCAGTCCGGCGGCAGCACCCGGCCCCTGCTTTCCCAGGCCGGCGTGAACCTGCCGCTGCTGCGCGAGCGCCTCGGTGAGGCGCTGGAAAAGATGCCCAAGGTGACCGGTCAGGCTGGCAACGTCTCCGTCGGCAACGACCTGGCGCGCCTGCTCAATGTCACCGACAAGCTTGCGCAGCAGCGCAACGATGCGTTCATCGCCAGCGAGCTGTTCGTGCTGGCCGCGCTGCAGGACGGCGGCGAGGCCGGCCGCGCGCTCAAGGCCGCAGGCGCCGACCCGACGCGCATCGAGGCGGCGATCGAGAAGGTCCGCGGCGGCGAAAGCGTGCAGTCGGAGAACGCCGAGGAGCAGCGCCAGGCGCTGGAGAAATACACCATCGACCTCACCGAACGGGCGCGCAGCGGCGCGCTCGACCCGGTGATCGGCCGTGACGAGGAGATCCGCCGCACGATCCAGGTATTGCAGCGGCGCACCAAGAACAACCCGGTGCTGATCGGCGAGCCGGGCGTGGGTAAAACCGCCATCGCCGAGGGGCTCGCGCAGCGCATCGTCAACAAAGACATCCCTGAAGGCTTGCACGGCAAACGCGTGATCGCCCTCGA
>JAHWKC010000252.1 GCA_019348095.1 Pseudomonadota bacterium
GAACGAGCTCATGGTGCCGTCCTTGACGAGCGACGCTACCGCAATCACGTTGTCGTTCGGGTATTCGGCCGGATAGCACGACGAGCCGCTGTCGCAGTCGTCGCCGGCATTGCCCGCCGCCGCGATGAACAGGATGTCAGCCGCATTGGCACGCTCGATCGCGTCGCCCAGTGCCTGCGAAAAGCCACCGCCGCCCCAGGAGTTGCTGGTCGCCACCATGTTGAGGTTGTGGCGCGTCTTCAGGTCGGTCATGTAGTCCACCGCCTTGACCGCATTGGCCGTGGTGCCGCCCATGCGGCCAAGGAACTTGGCATTGAACAGCTTGACCGACCAGCACATGCCGGCCACGCCCTTGGCGTTGCCGCCTGCGGCGCCGATCGTGCCGGCCACGTGGGTGCCGTGGTCATCCGCATCGCCGTCGAACACGCTGTTGTCGCCGCCGTCGAAATCCCAGCCATAGACGTCGTCGACATAGCCATTGCCGTCGTTGTCGATGCCGTCGTCCGGCACCTCGCCCGGATTGGTGCCGGCGTTCGCGGCCAGATCCTCATGGGCGAACATGTAGCCCTCGTCGATGACGCCCACCCACACCGTGCCGCAGGACGTATGACCGGCGTTCCACGCCTCGCCCGCCTGCGAACCGAACTGGTTGGCCGGGCTGGTCGCATCGCCGTACATGCCCCACAGGGTGCCGTCGGTGTAGAAGGGGTCGTTGGACGCGTCGGAGTGCGTATAGGTCCAGTTCGGCTCGGCGTATTCGACGGCCGGGTGGTTCCCCACGGCCTGGATGGCCGACGCGACCCCAGTGCCGGCAGGCATGCGCAGCAGTGTGGTTTCCCCGCGCCGGCTGCTGCCTGCCCGCAGCGTATCCACTTGCGTGGCGCGCAGACCCTGGCGCACCGCCCGTTGCTCGGCTGCACTGGACCCGTCGCGGAACTTGACGATGATCTCGGCGGGTTGATGCGGAGTGCCGGCCTTCAGCCCTGCCAGCACGAGGTCGGGTCGGCCTGCGGCGGTCGCGGTCGAATACACGGCAAGCATGGCAATGACAGCGCCGGCCAGTGCGCCGGTGCGGAAAGGAAGCTTCATCTGGATGTACCCCTTATAACTGTTGCGTGCCGGAGTTGGCACGCCGGAGTTATGGCACGTCACCTGTGTCGGCCAATCACGCCGCCACGACGCTCGAAGTCACAGATCCCGGGCGAGCACGCTCTATCAGTACGGGCAGTTTCGCGACCGAGCGCGAGCCGCCTGAGTGGGTTGACGAACGTGGCGGATCAACCGACCGGCGGTCATGCGGTGACACCATTTCTATGCTGCGCCGCACAACGCCTGGAGGGCCGCACCTGGCTGCCCAGGCACGAAAAAAGGGCCGGGTGAACCGGCCCTCCAATATGGGTGGCGGTGGTGACCAGATACTCGCAGCCACCGCGCAAACGGTCCGAGGGTTACCCGGATCTACATGCCCATGTCGGCGAGATGCTGGTCGACCTCGGCCTCGCTCAACATGCCATCGCCATCGGCGTCCGCCACCGAGAAGTGCTGATGCAGCATATCGTCATCGGACAGCTCGTCCATGGCGATGCCGCCGTCCTGATTGGTGTCCATCTCGGTGAAGGCCAACGCATCGGTTTCCGGCTCCGTCGCTTCCGGCGGCATGGGCGCCTCAGGTCGCGTGGTCGCCACGATGGGCGGGGTGTCGGCCGCGGGGGCTGCCTCGTAGTCACCCTCGGCGGCCTCGCGATCACACGCGGCAAGCATGGCCATGGCAGGGATCGTCAACGCCAACAGCAGGGTCTGCATGGTTCTGTTCATGGGAAACCTCCTTGGTAGAGCGCTAGGTGCGCCTGCGGGCAAGCGCCTGACGATGCCGAAACGCAGGCGTGCTGCCGACGAGAGTTCCAGCGCACGTGTCACTGCGGGGTGACGGAACCGCGGCGATCTCGCTGGCGCAGCCCGCATCGCCCAGATGTGCCGACCGGCGGCCGCGCGACCCCATCCGAGCGCCCGCCGACCAGGTTGAGACTGTGCGCTACGCCCCCAGCTTTCCGATACCGACCATATGCCCCGGATACCAGAACGTGACCGACTGGTTCGAGAACCTCAAAGTCATCGTCAACCGCTACGAGCCTCCCGCCGATCCCCATGCCCTGCCGCGCGCGGCCGCCGCGCTGCTGCTGGAAATGGCGGTGACCGACGACGGCGGCGAACGGATCGAACTGGACGTGGTCCACCAGGCGATGCGCGCGGCTTTCGGAATCGATCCGGCCGAACTCCAGGCGCTGCTCGAGCAAGCCCACGATGCGAGGCAGCAATCGGTGTCGATGTACGACTTCACCCGCGAGTTGCGGGTCGGGCTGGCACCGGAACAGCGTGCGGAACTGATCGAATGGCTATGGCGGGTGGCGTTCGCCGATGCGCGCCTGGCCGCGGACGAGGAGCACATGGTCCGCCGCGTGGCCGACCTGCTCGGCGTGTCGCACAGTGAGTTCATTCGCCGCAAGCTGTCGGTCAAGGCAGACAAAGAGGCGGCGGAAGCGGCCGGCACGGACGATCCTTAGCGACGTGGCGGCGCCAGCTGGTGGGCCACCCGAGCGAGTGAAACGTTGATGCGGTCTTAATCGCGCTTGCGCTCCAATGACGGCGCAGCCCGACCCCCCCGTTCTGGGCGCGATCACCCCGCACAGGAGCAAGCTCATGACCACCAACAAAGACAGCAACCCGCCTGGCCGCACCCACCAGCCCAACCGGCCCGACCGTCAACCCCAGGCGCACGAGCGCCTGCAGGCGCAGGGCTACAAGGACGGCGAAGAGCGCAACCCGCGCAACGACCGGGGCCAGGGCAGCGAGCGCAAACAGCAGCAGGGCCGCGGCAACGACCCGGACCGCGGCTGAACACAGACGATCGTAGAGCCGAGCTCGCTCGGCTGATTTTTCGAAAGCTACCTCGCGTGCAGCGAAGCAAGCTCCGCTCTACCGTGGACCCGCCGGTGCGGGCGCTTCATCCGTAGAGCCGAGCTTGCTCGGCTGATTTTCCGATGACCTGTTAGCGAAGCTTTTGGCATCCATGGGCCGGCGGCAATCAATGCCGCCGGCCCGTGTCGTGTGGGCCAAGGCTCAGCCGCGCTTTTACTCGCCCGTCGGGTTCTCGCTCCCCGGGAGCGGCGACGCGAGGTACGGGAAGCGGTTGGCGAAATCGGTGGAATCGTTCATCGTGCCATCGGTGAAGGGCAACTGGCCGGAGGGTGCATCCGCCTCGGGCAGCAGCGCGCCCATCACCACGCGCAAGGCGATATCCACCACGTCATCACCGGGTCGGCGCCCGTTCGGGAAGCCGGCGTTGTCGCCGCCCAACACGCCCAGGTTGTTCTGCTCACCACGGGCGGTGGGCTCGATCGAGGTGTTCAGGCGCATCATCTCCGAGGCGGTGACATTGGCCGGCTGGTTCAGCCCGTCCACGCCGGTCAGAAATGCGGCAACCAGATCCTCACGCGGGAACACGTTGGGCGCCTGGACCGACGGGAACAGGATCTCGAGAATTTCCGGCAAGGTCGGATTGGTCACGTAGGTCGCGAACTGGCCGTCATCGCTCGGGCGCGAACGGTTGAAAGCGTCCTTGTCGCTGACACCGATGACCACTTCGTTGACCAGGGGATTGGACAACCGTGAGATCTGCTCCAGGTCGTCACCGGCGCGCGCCGTGGTCCAGGCACCGATGATCGGTTCCGATCCGTTGGTCACGCATTCAATCGGCAGTTCCAACGCAATGGTCGTGATGTTCTTGTCCGCCAGAGTGTTGACCGCACCGTCGCGTGGGCCGAGCGGGTCGAGGTTGACCAGGTCGAACAGCCCGCCGAGGTTGACGGCGAAGCCTTCCTTGCGCTGGCCGACGAACACGCGGCCTTCGGTGGCGCAGCCGGGCACGCCAATGCTGGCGATGTGCGCCTTGGCGTAGCGTTCGTATTCGTCGATGGACTTGTTGCCGATATTGTCGAATGGCTTGGTGAAGTTGGTCTGGCCGCCGCCGACGGTGAGGTTCTCCACGCGACCGTCTTCAGTGGTGATGTAGTAGCTTTCGA
>JAHWKC010000253.1 GCA_019348095.1 Pseudomonadota bacterium
ACGGGTAGTCCTGCAGCGCGGCCAGGGCGTCCTCGCCCAGGCGCGGCACGGCGCGGCCCTGGTCGCCGGCGAGGCGCTCCAGGATCATGCGCGACAGCCCGGGCAGGTCCTCGCGGCGCTCGCGCAGCGGCGGCACGCGCAGCTCGATGACGTTGATGCGGTAGTAGAGGTCCTGGCGGAAGCGGCCCTCGGCGACCAGCGCGCCCAAGTTTTTGTGGGTGGCCGAGAGGATGCGCACGTCGACGATGGCCTCGGCGTTGGCGCCGACCGCGCGGATCGATTTCTCCTGGATCGCGCGCAGCAGCTTGACCTGCATCGCCAGCGGCAGCTCGGCGACCTCGTCCAGGAACAGGGTGCCGCCGTCGGCCGCCTGGAACAGGCCGGGCTTGTCGGCGTGGGCGCCGGTGAAGCTGCCCTTCTTGTGGCCGAAGAACTCGCTCTCCATCAGCTCGGTCGGAATGGCGCCGCAGTTGACCGGGATGAACGGCCCGGTGGCGCGGCCGCCTTCGGCGTGGATGGTGCGCGCGGTCAGCTCCTTGCCGACGCCGGACTCGCCGGCGATGTAGACCGGCGCCTGGCTGCGCGCGACCTTGGCGATGGTCTGGCGCAGGGACGCCATGGCCGGGGACTGGCCGTGCAACCGCGAGGCGACCACGTCGGGGCTGCTGCGGCGGCTGTGGTCGATCTCCAGCGCGTGGCGGACCAGGTCGCGCAGCACCGCAAGGTCCACCGGCTTGGCGACGAAGTCGAACGCGCCGGCCTTGAGTGCCTCCACCGCGGCCTCGACGTTGCCGAAGGCGGTGATCATCGCCACCGGGGTCTCGGGATGCTTCTGGCTGATCTCGGCGATGAGCTCGATGCCCGATCCGTCCGGCAGGCGCATGTCGGTCAGGCACAGGTCGTAGCGGTTGCGCTGCAACTGGTTGCGCGCATCGGCCAGGCTGGATGCGGTATCGCAACGCAGGCCCATCCGGCCCAACGTCATGACGAGCAGCTCGCGGATATCGCGCTCGTCGTCGACCACCAGTGCGCTACGTGATTCGGCCATCGAGTCCTCCCGGCGTCACGATAGCTTAAGCGATCAACGCCGGCTAACGCGGGCGGGGCGTGGAGCAACCGCTAGCTCAAGCCTGTCCCCATCCCTGCCTTCACCTTGAAGGGGGAAGGGGGCAAGCTTTGAAGCCCTCCCCTTCAAGGGGAGGGTTGGGTGGGGATGGGTTGGCGTTTGCTCTTGGGTGTGGCTGGCAATGCACAGCAACTGCAAGATCAAGATCAAGATCAAACCCATCCCCATCCCGGCCTTCCCCTTGAAGGGGAAGGAGACAAGCAGGCCCGGCGGCCGACGGCGTCAGCTCTTCCGGGTCATCGTCCCGGTCAGGCGGATGCGGAAGCAGGCGCCGCCGCCGGGCAAGGGGACGTAGTCGAGCGAGGCCTGGTTGGCGCGGCACAGCTCGCGCGCGATGTACAGGCCCAGTCCGGTGCCGTGCCCGGAGGTGGTGAAGAACGGGCGGAACAGCTGCTCCACGATGTGCTCGGGGATGCCGGTGCCGCGGTCGAGCACGTCGATACGCCATGCGCCGGGCGTGCGGCGCAGCGCCAGGGCCACCTCGTGCGGCGGCGATCCGGATTCGTGCGCGTTCTTGAGCAGGTTGATCAGGCTCTGCTCGAGCTGGGCGACGTCGACCCGTGCGATGCCGTCGCTGCACTTGCCATCGAAGGTGAACTCGACCTGGGTGCGAAGCTGCGCGACGAAGCGTGACCATTCGATGGGCGTGCGTCGCGGCGCAGGCAGCTTGGCAAAGCGCGCGTAGTCGCGGATGAAGCCTTCCAGGTGCCGCGCGCGGTCCTCGATCGTCGCCAGCGCGGTGGGCAGCTTGTCGTACTGGCCCCGGCGCAGCAGCTCGCTGCCCGAGTGCGCGAGCGAGGCGATCGGCGCGAGCGAGTTGTTCAGCTCGTGGCTGATCACCCGGATCACCTTCTTCCAGGTCTGCACTTCCTGCCGGCGCAGCTCGGCGGTCAGCACGCGCAGCAACACCAGTTCGTGGCGGCGGCCATTGAGCCGGAACTGGCGGCGCGAGAGGTGGTAGATGTCCTCTTCGTCCTCGTCGCCGACGGTGAACATGCCGTCGCCACCGCGCTCGAAGGCATCTCGCAACGCGTCGTGCGCGCCGGCCAGCAGGTTCTCGAACGTATGCCCCTCCAGCCGCCGGCCCTCGCCGAGCAGCTTGCGCGCGGCGAGGTTGGCGTGCACCACGTGGCGGCCCGGGTCGATCAGGATCATCGCCACCGGCGTGTTCTGGACCATGGTCTCGAGCAGCAACTCGCGCTGCACCAGCGCCAGGCGCTGCTCGCGCAGCGCCTCGCCGAGCCGGTTGTGGCTGGCGACCAGCTCGGCCAGCTCATCGCCACCCTGCCATGACAGCCCGAAGCTGTAGTCGCCGTCGCGATAGCTGGCAACGCTGCCGGCCAGCGCACGGAACAGCGAGTTCATCGGGGCGAATGCACGTTGCACGTGGTAGACCAGCAGCGGCGCCAGTACCGCTGCTGCGATCAGTACCACCAGCCACGGCTCGGCCATCCACTGCGACAGAAACGCCGCCAGCGCCGCGGCCGCCGTCACATAGAGCAGGGCGATCGCGCCGAACTGCAGCGACAGCGGAAGCCGCCTACCCCAGTGCCTGATCATGGCCCGTCACCTGAGGCTCCGCTCTTGTAGAGCCGAGCTTGCTCGGCTGCTCCCCGTCCCGTAAGCGGCGCAGCCGGGCAAGCCCGGCTCTGCCGACGCGGTGGCGTCGCTGTGGCTCATGGCCGCTCGATGCCTAGCCGGTCCAGCCGCCGATAAAGCGCCTGGCGCGACAGCCCCAGCTCGCTGGCGGCCTGGGCGAGGACGCCGCCGTTTCGCTGAAGCGCGGCCTCGATCGTGGCGCGGTCCGGCTCGTCGGCCGAGCTCGCCGCCGAGCCGCTGCCCGCCAAGCCCAGGTCGCCGGCGCCGATGACCTCGCCGCGGGTGAGCAGCGTCGCGCGCTGTATCGTGTTGCGCAGTTCGCGCACGTTGCCGGGCCAGGGATGTGCGAGCAGCGCGCGTTCGGCGTCCTCGCCCAGCCGTTTGCCGGCCGGCCCGCCAGCGCCCTGCAGGAACAGCCGGGCCAGCGGCAGGATGTCATCGGGGCGGTCGGCCAGCGGCGGCACCTCGATCTGGATCGTGTTGAGCCGGTAGTAGAGGTCCTCGCGGAACTGGCCGTCGCGGATCATCTGCGGCAGTTCGGCGTTGGTCGCGCTGACCAGGCGCACCTTGACCTGCCGCTCGCGGTTGGAGCCCAGGCGCGCAAAGCGGCCGGTTTCCAGCACGCGCAGCAGCTTCATCTGCCCGGCCGGCGGCAGCGTGCCGATCTCGTCGAGGAACAAAGTGCCGCCGTGCGCCTGCTCGAGAAGACCGGGGCGCGCGACCCCGTCGATCTCGCTCCCGAACAGCTCCTCCTCGACCCGCTCGGGCGTCATCATTGCCGCCGAGACGACGACGAACGGGCCGTTCGCCCGCGCGCTCCACTGGTGAATCGTGCGTGCCGCGACTTCCTTGCCGACGCCGGCCGGCCCGGTGATCAGCACCCGGCTTCCGGTTGGAGCAACGCGCTTCAGGGTTGCCCGGACGGTGTTGATCGCCACCGAGTGGCCGCTGAGCACCTCCTCGTGCACGATCTGCTGGCGAAGGCTCGCATTCTCGCGGCGCAGCCGCTCGGTTTCGGTCGCTCGCGAGACCAGGTGCAGCAGGTGCCCGGCCTCGATCGCGAGGTCCGCATACTGCGGAGACCGGCCCCGCCGGCCCGTCCTGGGCGGATGCCGCACCGCCAAGGCCTCCGGCTCGTACGCCGATGGCTCGCCGGACTGCTGGACCAGTCGCTGAGCGGCGTCGATGAAGGCGCTCACCCGCTCGCGCGCCTCCTGTGCCTCGGCCGGCAGGCTGTCCTCGACCCGGGGCTCGCCGGGCAGCTCGGTGCCGAGGCCGAGCGCAGGGACGGTGTGCTCGTACCGCTCACCGGCGACGTCCAGGACCACCTCGGTGGTGGGGGCGTCGG
>JAHWKC010000254.1 GCA_019348095.1 Pseudomonadota bacterium
GGCAACCGCAACGGCAGCGGCTGCAAACAAGGGCGCGGCCAGGCAAGGGCAAGGGCTACGCCGCTCCACCAAGGGAACGACGGCGTCTCGGGATCGACTGTGCTGCATAGATGCGCAGCCGATGCGCGGAGTGGCCCCGCCTCAGTGCATGTGCACCGGCCGGTGCGCCCGCACCGCCATCACCACCCCGAGACCGGCCAGCAGCGACACCGCCGAGGTGCCGCCGAAGCTCAGCAACGGCATCGGCACCCCGACCACCGGCAGCAGGCCCGCGATCATGCCGCCGTTGACGATCACGTACACGCAGAACGCCAACCCCAGCGCACCGGCGATCAGCCGCGAATAGCCGTCGCGTGCCTCCGCGGCGATCCACAGGCAGCGCCCGATCACGAACAGGTACAGCGCCAGCGTCAGGGCCACGCCGGCCCAGCCGAACTCCTCGCTGAGCACCGCGAAGATGAAGTCGGTGGTGTGCTCGGGAATGTAGTTCAGGTGCGCCTGGGTGCCCTCGCCCCAGCCCTTGCCGGTCAGGCCGCCGCCGCCGATCGCGATCTTGCTCTGGATGATGTTCCAGCCGGCGCCCAGCGGGTCGGACTCGGGGTCCAGGAAGGTCAGGATGCGGTCCTTCTGGTAGGGGCGCAGCAGCCACAGCCAGGCGACCGGGGCGATTGCGGCGATGCTGCCGGCCGCGGCCACGAACCACCACCAGGACAGGCCCGCCAGGTACAGCGCGAACGCGCCGCTGGTAGCCACCAGCATTGCCGTGCCGAAGTCCGGTTGCAGCAGGATCAGCGCAGTCGGGGCGGCAATGATCCCGCAGCCGACCAGCACCGACGGCAGCCGCGGCGGCAACGCACTGCGGTTGAGGTACCAGGCGACCATCATCGGCAGGCTCAGCTTGAGCAGCTCGGCCGGCTGAAAATAGAACACGCCCAGGTTCAGCCAGTGCGCGCCACTGCGGCCGCTGCCGAGGAACAACACCAGCACCAGCGGCACCAGCGACACTCCGAACACCAGCGGGCTCCAGTTGCGCAGCTGCGAAGGCGGCATGCGCGACAGTGCCCACATCGCCGCCAGGCCGACCCCGAAACGCGCGCCCTGGGCGATCACCAGTGAGGTGGACTGGCCGCCGGCGCTGTACAGCACCGCCAGCCCGATCGCCATCAGCGCCGCCAGCGCCGCGAGCAGCGGCCAGTCGAGCGTGCGCAGCAGCCGCGCCAGCAGGTCCAACAGCCAGCGCAGGATCACGCTCATGGCGTGGCTTCCTCCGCTGGCTGCGCGGGGCTCGCGGGGTTCGCGGCGGGCGCGGGGCTCGGCGTCGCCGCGGATGAAGGCTCTGCCGGCTCCTCATCGGGCACCGGCTCGGGCATCTTGCCCAGCAGCCAGGCATCGAAGATCTTGCGTGCGATCGGGGCCGCGGTGCTGCCGCCGTAGCCGCCGTGCTCCACCACGACCGCCACGGCGATGGTGGGGTTGTCGGCGGGCGCGTAACCGACGAACAGCGCCTGGTGGCGCAGGTGGTATGGCAGCGAACCGGGATCGACGCTGAGCTCGCCCTGGCGGCTGATCTTCTGCGCGGTGCCGGTCTTGCCGGCCATCAGGTAGGGCGCGCCGCGCGCCATCGCGGTGGCGGTGCCGCGGCCGTGGATGGTCTCCTGCATGCCCTCCTGCACCGCCTGCAGGTGGTCGGGACGATCGGTGATAGACCGTGGCGGCGCCTGCGGCAGCGGCGACCACGGCGCCTGGTAGCCATCGCGCCGCGCGTCCACCAGGTGCAGGCGGCGCAACTGCCCGTCATCGGCGATCGCAGCGGTGGCGCGCGCCAGCTGCAGCGCGGTGGCGACCCAATAGCCCTGGCCGATGCCGGCGATCACGGTCTCGCCCGGATACCACGGCTCGCTGCTGTTGGCGCGTTTCCAGTCCACCGACGGCACCACGCCCTCGTTCTCGCCGAGCAGGTCGATCCCGGTGCGCTCGCCGAACCCGTAGCGGTGCATGTAGTCGCTGAAGCGATCGATGCCCATATCGTGGGCCAGCTCGTAGTAGTAGGTGTTGACCGATTGCGCGATCGACTCGCGCAGATCGACCCAGCCGTGGCCGCCGGCGTGCGAGTCGCGGTAACCGCGGCGCACGCCGGGCAGGCGGAATTCGCCGGTGGACAGCGTCTCTTCCTGCGGCGTGCGCAGGCCGCTGTCGAGCCCGGCCAGCGCGATCAGCGGCTTCACCGTCGAACCCGGCGGGCCGCCGCCGAGCACGTTGCGATTGAACAGCGGCCGCGAGGGGTCCTCGGTCAGCGTGGCGTAGTCGGCATGCGAAATGCCGTTGACGAACAGGTTGGCATCGAAGCCGGGCAGGCTGACCATCGCCAGCACCTCGCCGGTGCGCGGGTCGACGGCGACCGCCGCGCCGTCCATCGTCCCGAACGCATCCACCGTCGCCCGCTGCAGGTCCAGGTCGACGCTCAGCCGCAGGTCCGCGCCGGGCACCGCCGGCACCCGCCCGACCTCGCCCATCGCGCGGCCGTCAACGTTGGTCTCGATCTTCTCGTAGCCGATCTCGCCGCGCAGCACGTCCTCGTAGGCGCGTTCCAGGCCGGTCTTGCCGATGTGCGTCAGCGCCGACTTGCCTTCGCCCAGCTCGGCCAGGTCGTCCACGTCGATCCGGCCGACGTAACCGATGATGTGCGAGAACAGCGCGCCGTGCGGGTAGCGGCGGTTGAGGTAAGGCACCAGCTCCACGCCCGGGTAGCGCCAGCGGTCGACCGCAAAGCTCGCCGCCTCCTCCTCGGTCACGCGCAGCTTCAGCGTGACCGGGCGAAAACCGCGGGTGGCGCGGCGGGTCTCCTGGAAGGTCTCGATGTCCTGCGGCGACAACTCCACGATCTCCGCCAGCTGCGGCAGCCACCGATCCGGATCGCCGGCGTCCTCGGGGATGACCTCAAGCCGGTAGGCCGGCACGTTGTCGGCCAGTATCCGGCCCTTGCGGTCGAAGATCAGCCCGCGGCCCGGCACCACCGGCTGCAGCCGGACCCGGTTGGCTTCCGAGCGCATCGCATAGGCATCGTGCTGCCAGACCTGCAGCCGCAAGTACCACAGCGCCAGCCCCGCCAGTGCCAGCACCACGATGGCGAAGGCCAGCAGCGCGCGGCGACGGAACTGCTGGGCCTCGGCGACGGGGTTCTTGAGCAGGCGGCGATGCGCTCCCATCAGCGCTTCCGCCAATTGCCCAGGCGCAGCGCGTCCAGCAGCAGGTAGACCATTGGCCACAGCAGCATGCCCAGCAGCGGGGCCAGCCAGAACGCCAGCGGCAGGGTCTGGATGCCGAGGATCAGGTGGATCGCGCCGGTGAGGATGCGGTCGTTGAGCAGCAGCGCGCCGATGGCGAGCGCCTGTTGCGACAGCGGGAAGAACCGCAGCCGCGCGCGGAAGCGCTGCAGGATGAAAGTCATCACCACCAGCCGCAGCGCCTGCTCGCCGAGCAGGCTGCCGAAGGTGAGGTCGGCGATCAGCCCGACGATGAAGGCCACGCCCAGCCGCCCGCACAGCTTCTGCACGCTGTGGTTGGCGTTGGGGATCAGGTAGCGCTTGAGGACGTCGCGGGTGAGCATGCCGCCGGCGGTGGACATATAGGCCGCGCCGGTGGACTGCATCGCCGCCAGCGCGCACACCGCCAGCAGACCCAGGAGCCAGGGCACGGTCTCGCCCATCAGGTTGATGTAATGCGGCACCAGGGCGTCCTGCTGGCCCTCCGAATCCATCAGGTCCTCGCCCCCGAGCAATGGCCCGAACACGTTCGTGACCGCCTCGGGGTGGGCGGCCATGAACTCGGCGTCCGCGCCCAGCAGGTGGCCGCCTGCGCCGAGGGAGCCGCGATCGCGCGGCGCAGCGCCTCGGTCTCGGTACGCCGCAGCACCAGGAGGGAGGCGTCGTCAGCGGGATACGTGAACAGCTCGACCTCGTTGGCGCTCCAGCCGGCGTGGTTCGTGCGCTGGTGCACGTGAAAGGCCTCGTGGATCAGCGTGCCCGCGCGTTCGCGAAGGCCATCTCCGGGCG
>JAHWKC010000255.1 GCA_019348095.1 Pseudomonadota bacterium
AGCTGGGTTACAACCTGGGCTCGCTGGTCAGCGCATCCAACAATGGCGGCAAGTCCAATGCCGTCCGCGCCGAGCGCACGGACAATGCCGCCAGGGCAGACCGGTCCGCAAAGCCCGAGCGCGCCGCCAGGGCCGAGCGTCCCGTGCGTCCGGAGAAGATCGAACGGCCCGCTCGTCCGGAGCGTCCGGAGCGTCCGGAGCGCCCGGTAAAGCCGGAACGCGGGGGCTGATCGGTTTCGCGATTCGGCGGCACCGCGGGGGCCTCATGGCGCCCGCGGTGAGTCAGCGACTTTCCATGCCAGCAACACCGAGGAAACCCTCCATGACACGTTTCAGCCTCCTGTGCGCGCTGCTGCTCTCGGCCGGCGCCGCGCAGGCGCAAGACCGCTTCAGTGTCGGCGTCGGCGCCGATTACAGCACTGGCGACTACGGCAGTGACACCACCACCGAGATCTTTTCCGTTCCGCTGACGGCCAAGTACTCAAGCGGCAACTGGACCTACAAGGCCAGCATTCCGTGGATACGCGTGCAGGGCGATGCGAACGTCGTGCCGGGCCTTGGCAGCGTGGACAATCTCAATCCGCGTGGCCGCGGGCGCGGGCGGGTCATCGACGAGCCCGATGCGGCAGACACCGGCAGCACTTCGGGCATCGGCGATCTGCGCCTGGCCGCCACCTACAGCTTCGACACCGGCGGCCCGCTGGGGATCGATCTGACCGGCAATGCCAAAATCGCCACCGCCGATGAAGACAAGGGTCTGGGTACCGGTGCCGAGGACTACGGAATCGCACTCGACCTCTACCGCGATTTTGCCGGGACACTGGTTTTCGGTGGCGCCGGCTACACCGTGCTGGGCGATTCGAGCTTCATCGAAGTCGACAGCGTGATCAACACCAATGCCGGCGCGAGCTGGGCCGCCGGAAACGGCCGCGTGGGTTTGATGTACGACTGGCGCGAGGCGGTCACGGCCGAGGCGGACGATCGCAGCGAGATCACCGGCTTCTACAGCTTTCCGGTCGGCGGAAGCCGGCTGCAGGTCTATGGTGTCGGCGGGCTCAGCGACGGCAGTCCGGAGTGGGGCGCGGGCGTGAGCTTCAGCACCGCTTTCTGAGCGTCAGCGGCAGGCGGCGCCCGACCACAGCGCCGCCGTCGTTTCCGGCATGGCTGATACGCAGCGTTGCTGCCCTCTACCGGCAATCGGGTGCGGCGAGGGCTAGACTCTGCGCCCCCCCCCCGCAAGGAGATCGACATGCTCACCACCCCCGCCTATGCCGCGGCCGACGCGAACTCACCGCTGGCGCCGCACACCATCGAGCGCCGCGACCCGCGCGCGGGCGAGGTCCTGATCGACATCCTGTATTGCGGCGTCTGCCATTCCGACATCCACCAGGCACGCGACGAATGGGGCGGCAGCATTTTTCCGATGGTACCCGGGCACGAGATCGTCGGCCGGGTCGCGCAGGTCGGCGAGGGTGTCGAGCGGTTCAAGCCCGGCAATGCGGTGGGTGTTGGCTGCTTCGTGGATTCCTGCCGCAGCTGCGCGCAGTGCGAGGCGGGCGAGGAGCAGTACTGCACCAAGGGCATGGTCGCCACCTACAACGGGCGCGAGCGCGACACCGGCGCGCCGACGCACGGCGGCTACTCGACCCGGATCACCGTCAAGCAGGAGTACGTGCTGCGGATCCCCGAGGCGCTGCCGCTGGACCGCGCCGCGCCGCTGCTGTGCGCCGGCATCACCACCTACTCGCCGCTCAAGCACTACGGCGTGAAGGCCGGCGACCGCGTCGCGGTGGTCGGGCTGGGCGGGCTCGGCCACATGGCGGTGAAACTGGCCAGTGCGCTCGGCGCGGAGGTCACCGTGCTCAGCACCTCCGAGTCCAAGCGCGAGGCGGCGCTGCAGCTCGGCGCCCGCGACTTCGCCGCGACGCGCGACCCGGCCACCTTCAAGCAGCTCGCGAACCGGTTCGACTTCATCGTCGACACCGTCTCGGGCGAGCACGACTACAACGCCTACCTGTCGCTGCTGACAGTCGACGGCACCATGATCCTGCTCGGCATCCCCGAGGCCCCGGCGCCGGTCGCCGCCGGCATGTTGATCATGCGCCGGCGCAAGCTGGTCGGTTCGCTGATCGGCGGCATCCGCGAGACCCAGGAGATGCTGGACTTCTGCGCCGAACACGGGGTGGCCTCGGACATCGAGCTGATCGACATCGCCGACATCAACGAGGCGTACGAGCGGATGATCGCCGGGGACGTGCGCTATCGGTTCGTGATCGATATGGGGAGCCTGAAAGCGGAGGCCTAGCACTCCGGTATGCGATCTGCATATCGGTAGAGCGGAGCTTGCTCCGCTGCCCGGTTGCCGCCGCAGAAGCAGCCGAGCAAGCTCGGCTCTACAGAATCGCCGGACGCCGCCTGCAAGCTGCCATCGCGACAGGCGCGGCGGCTCAGGCCACCTCGCAATCCACCAGCTGCTGCAGCACCGCATCGCCATACCGCTCGATCTTGGTCGCGCCGATGCCGGGAATGCGCGCAAGCTCGTCCTGGTCGTCCGGCGCGGCCTCGGCGATCGCGCGCAGGGTGCTGTCGTGGAAGATCACGTAGGCCGGCACGTTCTGCTCGCGCGCGGTGGTCGCGCGCCAGTCGCGCAGCGCCTTGAAGCGGGCCAGTGGGCCCGGCGCCAGTTCGACCTCGGCGGCCGACACTGGCGCGGCGCGGCTGCGCTCGCGGCCACGCGCGCGCGGTTTTTTCTCGGGCTCGCTGCGGAAGCTCAGCGGCCGCTCGCCGCGCAGCACCGGGGCGCTGGTGGCGGTCAGGCGCAGCGCGCCGTGGCGCTCGACGTCGGCTTCGAGCAGGCCGGCGGCGACCAGCTGGCGGAACACGCTGCGCCACTGCCGGTCGTCCAGGTCGGCACCGATGTTCCAGGTGCTGAGCCGGTCGTGGCCGTACTGCTGCACGCGCGCGGTGGCATTGCCGCGCAGGATGTCGATGAGGTGGCCGGCGCCGAAACGCTGGCCGCTGCGGTACACGCACGACAGTGCCTTGCGTGCGGCCTCGGTGCCGTCCCAGCTCTGCGGCGGTTCCAGGCAGTTGTCGCAGTTGCCGCAGGCGCCGGCGTGGGCCTCGCCGAACCAGCCGAGCAGCGACTGGCGCCGGCAGGTGGTCGATTCGCAGTAGCCCAATAGCGCATCGAGCTTGCCGAGCTCGAGCCGCTTGCGCTCCTCGCCGGCCTCGGACTGACCGATCAACTGCTTGAGGCTCACCACGTCGCCGAGCCCGTAGCTCAGCCACGCCTCGGCCGGCGCGCCATCGCGGCCGGCGCGGCCGGTTTCCTGGTAGTAGCCCTCGATCGACTTGGGCAGGTCGACATGGGCGACGAAACGCACGTCGGGTTTGTCGATGCCCATGCCGAAGGCGATCGTGGCGACCATCACCACGCCGTCTTCCTGCAGGAACCGGCGCTGGTTGGCCGCGCGCGCCGCTGCGTCCATGCCGGCGTGATATGACAAGGCGTCGATGCCGGTTTCGCGCAGCTGGGCGGCGAGGGTGTCGACGCGGCGGCGCGAGAACGCATAGACGATGCCGCTCTCGTCGCGGTGGCCGGCCAAAAAATCCAGCAACTGGCGCTTGGCGTCGTCCTTGTGCACCACGCGATAGCGGATGTTGGGCCGGTCGAACGAGCTGACGAACTGGCGTGCGTCCTCCAGGTTCAGGCGCTCGGCGATCTCGCGCCGGGTCGGCGCATCGGCGGTCGCGGTCAGCGCGATGCGCGGGATGGCGGGCCAGCGCTCGTGCAGGACGGTGAGCTCGCGGTATTCGCGGCGGAAGTCGTGGCCCCATTGCGAGACGCAGTGGGCCTCGTCGATCGCGAACAGCGCGACACCCGGGCCGGCATGCGCACGATCGAGCAGCGCCAGGCAGCGTGCATTGAGCAGCCGTTCGGGGGCGACGTAGAGCAGGTCGAGTTCGCCGGCCAGCAACGCCGCTTCGACCTGCGCGGTGGTGGCCGCGTCGAGCGTGGAGTTGAGGTAGGCCGCGCGCACGCC
>JAHWKC010000256.1 GCA_019348095.1 Pseudomonadota bacterium
CCTTGTAGGAGCGGCTTCAGCCGCGATCTGGAATCGGCGCAGCCGGTCTGCTCACGATCGCGGCTGAAGCCGCTCCTGCAGCGCTCAGTCGCCGAGCGCGGCGTTGAGCATGGCCGCCAGATGGCTGCCGCCGCGGCGCAGCTGCGCCTCGGCCACCGGCCGCCAGCGCTCGACATAGGCCGGTGCGATCACTGCCTGCGCCGGGTAGGTCTGCACCGCGATCCGGCACGAGGTTTCCGCCCACGCCGCGGCATCGCCGTCGGCCGACACCGCCAGCGGCATGGCTCGCAGCCGCTGCAGGTAGGCCGCCTCGTCCAGCGCGGCGGTGCGCAACAGACCGCTGTCCCACAGCGCGTGCAGATTGCTGCCGTCGTCCTCGCCGTGGGCGTCGGGCAGGGTGACCTCGACGTCGTTGCCGCCGCGGTCGCGACCGTAGCCGGCGTGCTGCGGCTGGTGCACGTCGCCGACGAAATGCACCACGAACTTCAGCGCCTGCACGCGCGCGGCGCGGGGCTGGGTGCGGTCGGCGAGGGTCGCGGCCTGGGTGTTGATCGCCTCGACCACGCAGTCGCCGCCCGCGCAGGCGCGTCCGGCGTCGTATTCACAGTCGTGTTCGGCGATGTTGACGTAGTGCCACGGCGCGCTGCGTTTGCCCAGATCAGGGTCGTTGGCGCGCAGCTGGTCGGCCCAGGTGGCGACGCCGGGCAGGCTCGGTTCGGCCTCGGAGGCGAGCAGGGCCGCGATTTCGGCGCGGGCCTGCGGGGTCAGGTCGTCCCAGGCCAAGGCCGCGACCAGCCGATGGCCGAGCACCCCCCAGGCGGTCGCCGGGCCGGCAAAGACCAGCAACACAGCGAGCAGCACGACAGGCAGGCGTCTGGGCGGGAGTTTCGGCAAGATCGCAGTCAGATGCACAAGGCGCATGGCAGCATTCCGGATGCGGGGTGAACGGATTCCACCCGAGACGCTAAAATACCGGGCTTTCATGTCATCCGCCTGTCAGGAGCCCCGAAATGGCGATCAAGGTTGGTATCAACGGCTTCGGCCGCATCGGACGCAATGTGCTGCGCTCGGCCGTGCAGAACTTCGCAGGCGACATCGAGATCGTCGCGATCAACGATCTGCTCGAGCCGGACTACCTCGCCTACATGCTCCAGTACGACTCGGTGCACGGGCGCTTCAAGGGCGAGGTCGCGGTCGAGGGCAACCATCTGGTGGTCAACGGCAGCAGGATCCGCCTGACCCAAGAGCGGGACCCGGCCAACCTGAAGTGGGACGAGGTCGGCGCCGAGGTGGTGATCGAATCCACCGGGCTGTTCCTGACCAAGGACACCGCGCAGAAGCATCTCGATGCGGGCGCAGCGAAGGTCATCATGTCGGCCCCGTCCAAGGACGACACGCCGATGTTCGTGTTCGGCGTGAACCACACGAGCTACAAAGGCGAGGCGATCCTCTCCAATGCCAGCTGCACCACCAACTGCCTGGCGCCGCTGGCCAAGGTGCTCAACGACAAGTGGGGCATCAAGCGCGGCCTGATGACCACCGTGCACGCCGCCACCGCGACCCAGAAGACCGTCGACGGCCCCAGCAACAAGGACTGGCGCGGCGGCCGCGGCATCCTGGAGAACATCATCCCGTCCAGCACCGGCGCGGCCAAGGCGGTCGGCGTGGTGATCCCGGAGCTCAACAAGAAGCTCACCGGCATGAGCTTCCGCGTGCCGACCTCGGACGTGTCGGTGGTCGATCTGACCGTCGAGCTGGAAAAGGATGCGAGCTATGCCGATATCTGCGCCGAGATGAAGGCGCAGAGCGAGGGCGCGCTGAAGGGCATCCTCGGCTACACCGAGGACATGGTGGTCGCGACCGATTTCCGCGGTGATGCCCGCACCTCGATCTTCGATGCTGGTGCCGGCATTGCGCTGGATGGCACCTTCGTCAAGCTGGTCAGCTGGTACGACAACGAGTGGGGCTACTCCAACAAGTGCCTGGAGATGGCCAAGGTGGTCGCGGCGAAGTAAGCCGGCATCGCAGTTGGATGGAGAAGCCCCGCAGTAGCGGGGCTTTTTCGTTCCGGTGCCAATAGGAGCGGCTTCAGCCGCGATCGGAGACCGTCGCGGGCGAATGCCCTCACGATCGCGGCTGACGCCGCTCCTACCAAAGACGCGAGCTAGAACGCCGCGTCGAATGCGACCTCGCCCTGCACGCCGACCTGGTACGCGGACACCCGGCGCTCGAAGAAATTGGTCACCTCCTGCACGTCCTGCAGGTCCATGAAGCCGAACGGGTTGCTCGACCCGAAGTGTCTGGGCATGCCGAGCTGGGTGAGGCGCTGGTCGGCGCAGTATTCGAGGTACTGGCGCATGTCCCTGGGTGACAGGCCGACCACGCCGCCGGACAGCACGTCCTGCGCGAACAGGGTTTCGCATTCGACCGCCTGCTCGAACATCTCCACCACCTGCGTGCGCAGCTCGGCATCGAACAGGTCGGGTTCCTCCTCGCGCGCGGTCTTGATCACCTCGAACGCGAACGCCATGTGCCCGCTTTCATCGCGGAACACCCAGTTGGTGCCCGAGGCCAGGCCATTGAGCAGTCCGCGCGAGCGCAGGTAATAAACGTAGGCGAACGCGGCAAAGAAGAACAGGCCCTCGATGCAGCCGGCGAAGCAGATCAGGTTGAGCAGGAATTGGCGGCGCTGCTCGCGCGTCTCGATGCGCTGGATCGCCTGCAGCGAGTCGATCCAGCGGAAGCAGAATTCGGCCTTGGCGCGGATCGAGGGGACGTTCTCGATCGCGTCGAAGGCCTTGGCGCGCTCGGCCGGGTCGGGCAGGTAGGTGTCGAGCAGCGTGAGGTAGAACTGCACGTGCAGTGCTTCCTCGTACAGCTGCCGCGACAGGTACATGCGCGCCTCGGGCGCGTTTATGTGCTGGTAGAGGTTCAGCACCAGGTTGTTGGACACGATGCTGTCGCCGGTGGCGAAGAACGCGACCAGCCGCTCGACCAGGTGGCGCTCGGCCGGGCCGAGCTTGTCGCGCAGGTCGTTGACGTCGAGCGAGAAGTCGACCTCCTCGACCGTCCAGGTGTTGCGGATCGCGTCGCGGTACATCTCGTAGAACTGCGGGTAGCGCATCGGCCGCAGGGTGAGGTCGAAGCCGGGGGAGAGCAGGCGAGGAGTTAGAGGTGAGAAGTGAGGAGTGGGAGTAGAGTTTGCTGGACTGACAGTGGAGGTCATGGATGCATTACCGGGAGACGGTGGTTTGGCGGAAAGCGATGGATGTGGTGCGCGAGGTGTATCGGCTTGCGCCACGATTACCCAAAGCCGAGATCTACGGTTTGCGGTCGCAGCTCACGCGAGCTGCGGTATCGGTGTCAGCCAATATCGCGGAAGGATGGACGCGGGAGTCGGTGAGAGAGAAGCGGCAGTTCCTGTCCGTGGCGCACGGCTCCTTGGCCGAACTGGAAACGCTGCTGACGATCTGCGAAGAGGCAGGATTTTTCGACGCGTACAGCACCGGCTTGGCTCGGGACCGGATCGATGAAGTGAGCCGCATCCTGACCACGATGCGTCGTAACCGCCGCGACCGGAAAATGCCAGCGTAAGTTTTCTCTCGCTCCTCACTTCTCTCCCCTCACTCCTCATTGGCAGGCCTCGCAGCTTTCCGGGTTCTCCAACGAGCACGCGATCGCCTCGTTGGTCGACTCGGGCACCGCCGCGCTCACGGTCGATTTGGCAATCCGGGTCGCCGGGCGCGAGCGCAGGTAGTACGTGGTCTTCAGGCCGCGCTTCCACGCGTACATGTACATCGACGACAACGCGCCGATGTTCGGGCTCTCCATGAACAGGTTGAGCGACTGGCTCTGGTCGATGAACGCGCCGCGCTCGGCCGCCATGTCGATCAGCGAGCGCATCGGCACTTCCCACACGGTGCGGTAGACCGCCCGCAGCGACTCGGGGATCTGCGCGATGCCCTGGATCGAGCCCTCGGCCAGCTTGATCGCGTCGCGCAGTTCCGGCGTCCATAGCCCTAGCTGCTTGAGCTCCTCGGC
>JAHWKC010000257.1 GCA_019348095.1 Pseudomonadota bacterium
GGGAAGTCAATCAGGCTGTAAACGCCGCCGAACGGAAGCGCGGGCTTGGCGCGTTTTTCGGTGAGAGCGCCCAGACGGTTGCCTTCGCCACCGGCCAGAATTAGCGTTAAAACGCGAGGAGTTTTCATTGTGGAAAGGGGCGTCAATCCTCGTGCCATAACAGGCTGTTTTGACTAAATTCGCCGCCGCCCTGCCCGCCACGACGCCGCTGCTCCACGCCCACTGGAAGTTGTAGCCGCCGAGCCAGCCGGTGACATCGACCACCTCGCCGATGAAATACAGCCCCGGCACCCGCCGCGACTGCATGGTGCTCGATGACAGTCCAGCGGTGTCGACCCCGCCCAGGGTGACCTCGGCGGTGCGGTAGCCCTCGGTGCCGCTAGCGACCAGCGGCCAGCGCTGCAGGACCGCGGCGACCTCGCGCAACTGCGGTGAGGTGAACTGCTTCATCGGCCGCGCCGGCTGGACGTGCGGCAGCCACACCTCGCACAGGCGCTGGGCCAAACGCTTGGGCAGCAGGTCGCCGAGCACGGTCTTGAGCTCGGCGGCGGGGCGCTCGGTGCGCAGCGACTGCAGGGTCTCGAGCGCGTCGCGGCCCGGCAGCAGGTCGAGCTGCAGGTCATCGCCGGGCTGCCAGTAGGAGGACACCTGCAGGATCGACGGCCCGCTGAGTCCGCGGTGAGTGACCAGCATCGAGTTGCTGAAGCTCTGTCCGTTGCATTGCGCGGTGACCGGCAGCGCGATGCCGCTGAGCTCGGCCAGGCGCGCCTGGTGCTTGCCGCTGAGGGTCAGCGGCACCAGCCCGGCGCGGGTGGGCAGGACCGCGTGACCGAACTGCCGCGCGAGCTCGTAGCCGAAGCCGCTGGCGCCCATGCTCGGGATCGACAGCCCGCCGCTGGCGACCACCAGCGCCGGGGCGGAAAACGCGCCGAGCGTGGTGTGCACTTCGAACCCGCCCGCGGGCGCTGCGTTCGTGGCCTCGCGCAGCACCCGCTGGACGCTGCAGCTGGTCTCCACCCGGACCCCGGCGGCGGCGCATTCGTCCAGCAGCATCTTCACGATCAGCTTGGACGATTCATCGCAGAACAGCTGGCCGAGCTCCTTCTCGTGGTAGGCGATGCGGTGGCGCTCGACCATCTCGATGAAGTGCGTTGGGGTGTAGCGCGCCAGCGCCGACTTGCAGAAGTGCGGGTTGGCCGAGAGGTAGTTGGCCGGCGTGGTGCCGGTGTTGGTGAAATTGCAGCGGCCGCCGCCCGACATCAGGACCTTCTTGCCGACCCGGTTGGCATGCTCGATCACCAGCACGCGCTTGCCGCGCTGCCCGGCGGTGATCGCGCACATCAAGCCGGCGGCGCCGCCGCCGATGACCACCACGTCCATTGCTTGCCTGTCCGCCGGCGGCATCGGCAGCGGCGGTGCGCCTCATCGGGGTCGGCGGCGGCCATGCGCACGCGCGGCCGCAGCACCACGTTGATGGTGTCGCTCATCAGTTGCGTCTCGCCATCCTGGATCAGGCAGTTCAGCCGCATGCCGCGCTGGATCAGCGTGGCCAGGGCATCGACCACGTCGGTGGGGATGTCGATCACGGTGAGGTTCTTCAGCCGCGACAGCGAAGGCGCGACCTTGTCCCACCAGATGTCCGAGCCGCGACCGCCGTAGTTCACCACCACCACCTGCTGGGCGCGCCCGCAGGCCTTCTTGATGCGCGACTCGTCGGGCTGGCCGAGGTCGATCCATTGCTCGACGTCGCCGATGTAGTCGCGGCGCCACAGGTCCGGCTCGTCCTCGCTGCTGAGGCCGCGGCCGAACTCCAGGCGCTCGTCGGCATGCAGCGCGAACGCGATCAGTCGCACCATCAGCCGCTCGTCGGTCTCCGAGGGATGCTGGGCGAGGGTGAGGTTGTGGGTGGCGTAGTAGTGCCGATCCATGTCGCTGATCTGCAGTTCCGCCTTGACCACGGTGGATTTGAGCGCCATGAGGGTGAGGATCGGCCGGAAAGGGGCGCCATTCTAACGTCCGCGCAGCCGACGCTCCGGTCTGCGCTCCGGCGGGGTGCGATCGCGGCTGAAGCCGCTCCTGCAAGAGCGCCGCGTTTTCCGCGCGTCGCGCAACCCTCTGAATACCCCTTCCGTGGAATGGCCCCTCCATTTCGCCTCTGGCATCGTGCGGGTTGGGACAAAAGGAACGCGCGGGCGCCGCGCCATGACCAGTGAGTCCCACGCGCACGACATACGTGCATCCGCCTTGACAAGGAGACTGAAATGATCGGGACGAAGAAGTCACTGATGACCGCTGCGCTGGCTATCGGCGCGGCCTTTGCCGGCTCCGCCCTCGCGGGCGAGGGTGAACATGATCCGCCGCCGCCACCACCACCGCCGCCGCCCGAGGAGATGCTGTTGTGTCACAACATCGGCGGGCCACGGGACCTGGGCGCCAACTGCGAAGCCACCGGCAACTGCACTTTCATCCTGCAGGACGGATCAAGAATTGTCCTTACCGGCAATCAATTCCTCGGAATCGTGATCGGGGTCAAGAGCGAGAAAGCCATCGCGGCCCACCTGGCCCATGGCGATGGTTGGGCCATCGGTCCGATCTACGATCCACCGCTGCACCTGGCGTCGGTGGTGGGGCCCCACCAGGCATCCAATGTGGAGTGCTTCGCTGAGCGGGAATTCCCGCAGCCGCCGGAGCCAGGCAACTGACCCGCTCAATGGCGCAGGGAATGGAACAGGGTCTGTTGCTTCATGGAGGGGCAGACCCTCTATGAAGCAACCTGGATAGAGAATCACTGGTAGCCGCCGCCTGCAGGATCACCAGCGCGCGGCGGTGCACGCCAAGTTTGGCGAAGACGCTCTTGAGGTGCTTCTTGACGGTGTCTTCCATGATCCCGAGTTCGCGCGCGATTTCCTTGTTGCTGCAACCCCTTCGCAGCCGCGCAACGACCTGAAACTCCCTTCGCGTGAGCGTGTCCAGGGCGTGGGGGCGGTCTGGATCGGATGCCTCGGTTTCTGCAGGAGGCAGTGGCCACGTCGGATCGGTGACGACGTTGGCCAGCCAGCGGCGCGACAGCCACAGTTCGCCCTTGCTGACGGCGCGGATAGCCTTGAGGCAGAGATCGGGTGGGCTGGTGGTCAGCAACAGCCCGTGGAACCGGTTGCGCAACACTTCGGCCACCACGCTGCGACAAGCCTGTTCCGACACGAGGAGCACGCGCACACGGGGGCAGCGCTGCTGGATCCATTGCAGCGAAACCGGATCCAGACGGTCCAGCAACGCCTTGTCGAGCAGCAGCACCCGGGGTTGGTGGCGCTCCAGGCAGGTCGTCAGGCGGGCCGGGTCCAGGACCGGCTCGCCCTTGATCTGGATCCCGCACCCGGATGCCGGCATGGCCCGCCAGGCCGCATGCAGGGGCTGGCGATCGGTGGCGGTCATGACGGTGATGACTGCCGAGACCTTGGCCTGGCCGAGCACAAGCGGTCCCGGGTAAGAGGCTGCGCCTGAACGCACAGCGCGGCCTTGTTCTGCGTGCATCGTCGTCAACCTGTTCCAGCGAGCCGCAACCGGGCGTTCCCTGCTTGCGCACCTTCGGGCGGCGCTTGGCGAGCCGGGCGCGCTGACCGGGCAGGGGCGCAAGCGCCTCGGAGGTGCCGTTCCCTGCTCCAACTGCAGTTCCTTACCTCGGGGAACGCGGCTGCGATCCTCGAGCGGACACGCCGGGCATCGATGGCGCAGGAATGCCATGGCGCCGGCTCCAGCCCGCCGCCGGACCACGCCCGGCCGGGGCCATTACCCTGTCGGCATGAAACCACCGCCTCCGAACGCCGACGGCATTGCCGCCAGCCGCCTGCAGTTGCCGCCCGGGCCGTGGGCGACGGTGCTGGACGGGGTGTGCGCGCGCTTTCCAGCGATCACGCGGGCGAGGTGGCTGGAGCGGTTTGCGCGCGGGCGAGTGCTCGATGCGGCGGGGCGGCCGATCGCGGCGGATGCGCGGTACCGGGTCGGGGCGGAGGTCTACTACTTCCGAGAGGTCGTGGAC
>JAHWKC010000258.1 GCA_019348095.1 Pseudomonadota bacterium
TGGCGTGATCGCGACTCAGGTCGCTCCTACCGATGACGCATGGATCGTCATGCCGACGCTAACACCGGCTTGTGATCGCGGCTGAAGCCGCTCCTACGGGTGAAGACCCGGATGCGAAACGACGGAGTCCAACCGAAAACCGCTTCTATTCGTTGCTCGGCATTGCGTAGCGATGGTGGCTGGCGCCGCTGCCGGCGGTCTCCACCGCGTCGAGGAAGTCGTGGCCCCAGCGCTCCACGTCGTAGCGGCTGACGATGTCGAACAACTGCCGCTGTCGGCCCTCGGCTTCGTCATCGGGCATCGCCAGGGCCTGCGCCAGGCCGGCGACGAGGTCGTTCTGGTCGTGCGGGTTGGTCAGCACCGCGCCCTTGAGTTCGGCCGCCGCGCCGGCGAATTCCGACAGCACCAGCACGCCGCTGGTGTCCTGGATGCCGTGCACGGCGATGAACTCCTTGGCCACCAGGTTCAGGCCATCGCGCAGCGGCGTGATCCACATGACGTCGGTCGCGGCGTAGTGCGCGAGCACCTGCTCGAACGGCAGCGCGCGGGCGAAGAACCGCACCGGTGACCAGTCCAGGTCGGCGTAGCGGCCGTTGATGCGGCCGACCGCCTGCTCGATCTGGGTCTGCAGCTGCCGGTAGATCGTCATCTCCTTGGCCGCCGGCACGCACACCATCAGCAGCGTGACGCGGCCCTGCATCTGCGGCTGCTGCTCCAGCAGGCGCTCGAAGGCGAGCAGCTTTTCCAGCGTGCCCTTGGTGTAGTCCAGGCGCTCGATCGACAGCACCAGCTTGCGACCCTTGAACTCCTGACGGATCTCGGCGGCGCGCTCGCGGATCTCCGGTTGCGACAACGCCTCGCGGATGCGCGCCAGGTCGGTGCCGACCGGATGCGCGCCCAGGCCGATCTCGCGGTCGCCCACGCGCAGGCAGGTGGTCATGGTGTCCAGTCCGACCGCGCAGCCGTAGGTCAAAAAGCGCGGCGCGCAGCTTTCGCGGTTGAGCGTCTCGGCCGGCATCGCCCCGCGCACCACGTCGACGAAGTTCTCGACCTGGCGCGGGATGTGGAAGCCGATGTAGTCGCACTGCAGCAGGCTGCCGAGGATCTCGCGCCGCCACGGCACCACGTTGAACACGTCGGCCGAGGGGAAATAGGTGTGGTGGAAGAACGCGATCTTCAGGTCCGGGCGCAGCTCGCGCAGTGTCGCCGGCACCATCCACAGGTTGTAGTCGTGCAGCCACACCGTGGCGCCGTGCGCGGCCTCCGCGGCGGTGGCTTCGGCGAACTTGCGGTTCACCTCCAGATATATCACCCAGTCATCCTCGCGGAAGCGCGCGCGCTCCCAGAAGGTGTGCAGCATCGGCCAGAACGCTTCCTTGGAGAAACGCTTGTAGAACGCGTCGACCTCGGACTTGCTCAGCCTGACCCGCGCGACGGTGAGGTCGGGATAGCGCGCCTCATCTACCGGGGTGTGGCTCTCGAACGCGCCCAGCTTGGGATCGTCCACGCTCCAGGCGACCCACGACCCCTTGCGCCCGCTGCCGAAGAAGCCCAGCAGGCTGGGGATGATGCCGTTGGGCGAGGTCGGCCGGCGGCGCTTGCGCACCCCATGCTCGACGTATTCCTCGTAGGGCAGCCGGTGGTAGACCATCACCAGTTCGGATTTGCCCATCGCGCGCGGTTTGGGCGTGCGCCGGTGCGGGTCGTCGGCCTCGAGCAGGGTGAAATGGTCGATCGCCTCCAGGATGCCGCCGCAGCCGGGCGCATCGGCGTGCAGCACGTTGGCCAGCTGCTGGGTGGCCGCGACCAGCGCCGGCTCCGAATCGCCGACGCACACGCCCTGGAACCCGGCGACGAACATCGACAGGTCGTTGAGGGTGTCGCCGGCGACCAGCACGCGCTCGTGCGGCAGCTCGAGAGAGTCCGCCAGCGCCGCCAGCGTGCGGCCCTTGTCGGTATCCGGCGGCAGGATGTCGAGGTAGCGATCGGCCGAGTACAGCACCGAGCAGCCCAGCGACTGGGCCGCGGCCTCGATCTCGTGGCGGATGCCGGCCAGCGTTTCGGGTTCGCAGAAGTACGAGCAGCGGCGCTCCTGCGGCACGTCCTGCCGCACCAGCCCATCGAAGCGGTCGATCGCATCGGCCACCGCGTGCTCGCCCGGCCAGCGCGCGTCGATGCCGGCCTGCAGCGGCTGCACCGGCTGCAGGGTCAGGCCGTCGACCACGGTCGCGCCGACATCGCAGATGACGTAGTCGGGCCTCGGCAGGGTCGGGTCCGACAGCAGCGGCATCACATGCTCCAGGCCGCGGCCGGTGACGAAGGTCAGGCTGATCCCCGGGTGGCGGTCGACCAGCCGGTAGAGTTTCTGGCGGTGGGCGGAGGAGCCGGCGAGGAAGGTACCGTCCAGGTCGGTCGCCAGCATCAACGACGGCGCGAAATCGTCGCTTTCGGCGGTGAACGGCGAAGCGGCCGGTGTCAGGCTGGCCGCTATCGAGGCGGAAGAGTTCGAGGCACTGGAGCGGCCGTGGGATGGCGTGGAGCGGTTCACTGGCTCTCCTTTTTGGGGCGATCAGGGGAGTGTGCGGCGGGCTTCGCCGCAGCGGCAGGTGCAGCGGGCGGCGCGTGGGGCGCATCGGTCGGCGCGTCCGTCTCGGGCAGCAGTTCCAGCGCCGACGGGGTGGTGCGCAGCATCGGGTGGAAGTGCGCCGGGTGCTCACGCTCGCGGTGGTACGACAGGCGCCGCCCGCCGGTCACGAGCGCCAGCAGCGCCAGGGTGATGGCGAAGAATGCCGGCAGCGCCTGCGGGCCGGCCTGGGTCATCAAAGCGCCGGCCAGCGCCGGGCCTAATGCGGAGCCAATGCCGTTGAGCAGTAGCAGGCTGCTGCAGCCCGACAGCATGTCCTCGGCGGCCAGGTGGTCGAGCAGGTGGGCCACGCACACCGGGTAGATCGCGAACGACAGCCCGCCGAAAGCGAAAAACAGCCCGTACAGCAGCGTCCGGTCGCTGCCGCCGATCAGTGCCAGCGCCACCGAGACCAGCGTCGCCAACGTGCAGACCAGCGCCAGGGTTGTGCGCCGGTCGCCGCGGTCCGACAGCCGGCCGATCGGCCATTGCAAGGCCGCGCCGCCCAGGATGGTCAGGCTCATCAGCGTGGCGATGCCGGTCACGTCCATGCCCAGCCGGCTCGCATAGACCGCGCCCAGTCCCCAGAAGCCACCCAGGGCCAGCCCGCCCAGCAGCGCGCCGCTCGCCGCCGCCGGGGCCGCCCGGTACAGCGCCACCAATGCCAGCCGCGGGGTGGCGGGCAGTTCGGGCTGGAGCATGCGGCTGGCGGTGACCGGCAGCGCGGCGACGCATATCAGGATTGCGACCAGGCTGAAGGGCACGAACAGCAACGGCGAGTACAGGCCGATCAGCCACTGGCCCGCCGCCAGCGCGAGCAGGTTCACCGCCATGTACACCGCGAATACCTGGCTGCGCTGCGCCGCCGGCGCGGCCTCGCGGTCGCAGCACGTTCGCCCCCCGCTGGGCATAGAGCTCGGGGATGATCCAGGCATGGGCGACGCAGATCAGCGCGACCGGCAGCGCGAGCGGCTCGACGAGCATCAGGAGCATCGCGGCACCGAGGAACGGGACGACGTGGGCGATCATCGTGAGCGTCCACAGCCGGCCCCTGAGGCGCAGGTGCGCGGCGTCGACGAGCGGCAGGGCGAGGTGACCAACTCGCTGTGGACGCACATGATCCAGTCCATGTCCGACCAGGTGCGCTCCGGGCAGGGGCAGGAGACCTTCGGGCCGCTGAGCGAGATGTTGCAGGGCATGGGCGCCCCGATGGACGAGGGCGAGAGCGAGCTCGACCTCGTGCAGCAGGACGCGGCGCGGCGCTCGGCCGGGCTGGCGGGTGGCGGCCCATCGGCTGCCGGCCCCGGCGGGATGCCGCTGCCGTCGTTCTCCGGCCCCATCCCCGAGCTGCTCGGCCCGGTGCGTCCGGGTGAGGACGGCGTGCCGCACGGCCTC
>JAHWKC010000259.1 GCA_019348095.1 Pseudomonadota bacterium
CATCGCGGCGACCGCCAGGCGCACGGGGGATGACGGCACCGCCTCGGCGAGGGTGCGGCCGGCGGCCAGCGCCCGGTCCAGGGCGTCGACGTCGTGCGGCACGAACAGGACGTGGTCGACGCCGGCGTAGCGCAGGAGCGCCGCGCGCACCTCCTGCTCGGCGTTGCCCGGGATCGCGCTGGCCCGTAGCCGGTTGACCACGACGACCGGCTGCACGCCCGGCACCGCCTCCTTGAGCTCGCTCAGCCCACGGACGAGCCGCTGGAGGCCGACCGGGTCGGCCGTCCCGACCGCGTAGACGGTGTCGGCGCTCTCCAGCGCGGTCAGCGTGGCGCCGTTGCGCCGGGGGGCGGCCGTGTCGTAGGCCAGCTCCTCGTCCTGCTCGAGCGCGAAGCCGCAGTCGACGACGGTGGTGGTGGCCAACGAGCGGCAGAGCTCCAGGACGACCTCCAGGGCTGACGGGCGCAGCTCGGGCCACCGGTCGGCGCGGGCGATCCCCGACAGCACCCGCAGGGTCGGGTCGACCGTGCGGGCCAGCGCCGCGAGCGCCACGCCGTGGCCGAATGCGAATACCGCCGCCAGTTGCAGCCGCGACGCCGACTGTGGCTCCAGACCATGCGCGGCATACGCGGCCAGGGCGATCGAAACAGCGGCCATCAGCGCGCCCAGCGCGGTCAGCGCGCGTGCGGGCCAAGGGCGTCGCATATCGTTCGAACCGGTCATGGCGCGCGGGAGGGAATCATGCGCCCGACGATAGCAGGCCTGGAAATGAAACTGGAAAACAACCGGAAACGAAAAACGCCGCGGGTTGCGCGGCGTTTTTCGGATCATCCGGCCAGAGACTGGACCGGCGCGGTGAGCGTCAGCGGATGGTCCACACCACCTGGTACTCGCCGTCCTCGCTGAAGCCGCCGTCGATGCCGTTCTCCCAGATCTCGTACGGCCGGCCGGTGGTCTCGTAGCCTTGGGTCAGGGCCCAGGCGCGCAGGGCGTCGCGGACCATCCGCAGGTTGGCCATGTGGCCCTCGAACGGCACCACCGCAATCTCGCTGGCAGGCACGAAGACCGACTCGACCGGGCCGTCGAGGTCATCTTCGATCTCGATCGCTTCAGTCGGCTCGGGGCCGGACGCGACCGGCGCGCTGGTCTCGCCGTCTTCGTCGGTACCGGCCTCGGACTCGGACTCGGAATCCTCCGCCGAATCGCCCTCGCCGAGCTTCCGCACCGGCACCGCGACGTCGAAGGAGTAGTTCTCGGAGCCAAGCTCGTTGGTGATGATGCGGACCGGGCCAGTGGCTTCCAGGTCGTTGGCTTCGATCACCCGCTCGATCCATTCCAGGTTGGTGCGCATCTGCCGCTGCACCACCTGGTTGTTGCGCTCCACCGCCGCAGTGACCACCAGCAGCGTCTCGGCCGGACGCCGGTCGATGGTCGGGACGCGGTCCGGGTTGTTCCGGCTGAGCTCGGTGTAGTCGACGTTGGGCACGGTGGCAAGCATGTTGCTCAGGCGCGACAGGCCCAGCTTCATGTCCTGGCCCATGTTGCTGCTGACGTACATGCCGGCGTAGCGGCCCAGCAGGTTCCAGCCGTAGTCGACATCGTAGGTCTGGGTGATCTCGATGTTGCGGCCGGAACGGCCGGTCGGACGCAGCGTGTACTTGGTGCGCTTGTTCTCGCCGCGCTCCGCGTTGGTGATGTCCATGGAGATGCTGCGGTTGGGCTCGTTGGCGACGATCTCCCAACTGCCCTCGGCCAGGTTCTCGTCCAGCGAGGTGTACTCCAGGCGCGCGCCAACGCCGGACTCGGGGCCGGCACGCTCCAGCTGCACCGCCGAATCGCGCAGTACCAGCGGGTGCCAGTCCTCGAAGCGGCGGAAGCTGTTCAAGGTGTCATAGACGATGGTCACCTTGCGGTTGGTCTCCACGCTCTCGCTCAGGTGGCGGCTGTTGGGCAGCAGCACACCGATGATCAGGAACAGCGCAGTGACGATCGCCAGGGAAATCAGGATCTCGATCAAACGGGTCATTCAGGGTTCTCCAGGGCCGACCCCGGGGTCAGGGCCGGGGCGCAGACCTGCAATCCTAGCAAGGAAGCCGGGGCCGGCACAGCTGTTGCGAGAAGGAACCGGGACTTCGCCAGATCAGGGAAAGCCGGGACCGGGGACCGGGGACCCGGGAAGATCAAGAGCGTGCAGCGGATCTTCGCGCCACGCGAGTTGACCCGCGCCGCTGGCTTGCCGCTTTTCCCGGGTCCCCGGTCCCGGCTTCTAAACCAGTTGCAGCTCGAAGGCCTTCAGCACCGCCCGGGTGCGGTCGCGTACGCCGAGCTTGGACAGGATGTTGGAGACGTGGTTCTTGATGGTGCCTTCAGCGACGCCAAGCGAATTGGCGATCTCCTTGTTGGAGAAGCCCCCGGCCATCAGTCGCAGGATCTCGGTCTCGCGCTCGGTCAGCGGGTCGGGCCGGTCCAGGCTGACGAACTCGTTGCGCATGTGCTCCAGCCCCGACAGCAGGCGCTGGGTGACCGCTGGCTGCACCAGCGAGCCGCCGGCGGCGACGGTCTGGATGGCGCCGACCAGCTGCTGCAGCGAAACGTCCTTGAGCAGGTAGCCCTTGGCACCGGCCTTGAGGCCGGCCAGCACCAGCTGGTCGTCGTCGAAGGTGGTCAGGATGATGGTCGGCGGCAGGTTGCCGGCGCGCGCCAGCGCCTGCAGCGCCTCCAGGCCCGACATCACCGGCATGCGCATGTCCATCAGCACCACGTCGGGCTGGAGCTGGGGGATTACCTCGACCGCCTGGCGGCCGTCGCTGGCCTCGCCTATCACCTCGATCCCCTCGGCCAGCGAGAGCAGGGACCGCACGCCTTGCCGCACCAGGTTCTGATCGTCTACGAGCAACACGCGGATCATGCGATGACTCCTTCAGTGGCAGCGGTCATGGCCGCCGATGCCGGCAAGGTCAGGTGCAGGCAGAAGCCTTCCTGCGGCCGGGTTTGTATCTCCAGGGTTCCGCCATATTGCTGCAGCCGCTCGCGCATGCCGCGCAGGCCGTTGCCGATCGCGGGGTTGTCGGCGCCGCGGCCGTCGTCGCGCGCGGTCATCGCGATGCGGCCCTCCTCGCGGCGCGCCTGGATCCACAGGTTGCGCGCGCCGGCGTGGCGCACGGCATTGGTGATGATCTCCTGCGTGCAGCGCAGCAGCACGTGCGCGCGCTCGGGGTCGTCCATGGTCAGCGGATGCTGTACGTCCATGTGGATGTCCAGCGAGGGCACGTTCTCGGCGAGCGGGCGCAGGGCCGCGTCCAGATCGATCGAGCCGGTATCGCGCAGCTGGCTCACCGCTTCGCGCACGTCGGTCAGCAGCAGCCGCGCCAGGGTATGGGCCTGCTGCACGTGATCCCTGGCCCGGCCCTGCGACAGGTGCCCGGCCACTTCCAGGTTCAGGCTCAACGCGGTCAGGTGATGGCCGAGCAGGTCGTGCAGCTCGCGCGAGATGCGGGTGCGCTCGTTGACCCGGGCGCTCTCGGCCAGCAAGGCCCGGGTCGCGCGCAGCTCGGCGTTGAGGCGGCGCTGCTCCTCCTGCGCCAGCGATTGCTCACGGGCCACGAAGCTGGTGACGAACACGAACCCGGAGAAGCCCGCGTACAGCAGCGACTGCATCATCGCCTCGAAGAACGGGAAGTCCAGCCGCACGTAGACCGGCACGATGATCAGCTGGCTCAGCACCACCCAGACCACCGCGATGCTCAGCGGCAGCATCCACGGCAGCACGCTGGCGGTGACCATCAGCAGGATGCTGCCCAGGCCGCTCACGCTGAAGTAGCTCACCCCGACTGCGCTGCCGATCAGGATCAGCAACAGCCCGTGGTCCAGCGGACCGGCCCGCCGCGAGCCCAGCGTCCGGGTCACCCAGCCATAGCTCAGCCCGAACGCGAAATACCCCGCCCACGCCGG
>JAHWKC010000025.1 GCA_019348095.1 Pseudomonadota bacterium
GCTCGCTGCGCGAGCTGTCAATGGTCAGTCAAGCTCACGCCAACAGCGGCATCGAACCCAGCTGTCGCTGTTGCTATCCACTTACAGGCGGCGCAGCCGCCGACTTACTGTTTACCGACTCACCCACTGTCACCACTGCGTCACAAAACGGTAGTGTACTGACGGCGCTCAGCAACCCAGCCCGGTGACCGCGTGCAAAAGCGCATATTGATCGTCGAGGACGAACCCGCCATCCGCGACATGGTCGCCTTCGCCCTACGCAAGGGCGAGTACCAGCCGGTCCAGGCCGGCGATGCGCGCGAAGCGCAGAACGCGATTGCCGACCACGTCCCCGACCTCATCCTGCTGGACTGGATGCTGCCCGGCAGCAGCGGCCTGGAACTGGCCCGGCGCTGGCGCAAGGACCCGCTCACGCGCGAGGTGCCGATCATCATGCTGACTGCGCGCGGCGAGGAGAACGACCGGGTCAGCGGACTGGAGGCCGGAGTCGACGACTATGTGGTCAAGCCGTTTTCGGCGCGCGAACTGCTGGCGCGCATCCGCGCGGTGCTGCGGCGCTCGCGTGATGACGAAGAGGACGGCAGCGTCCGGATCGGTCCGCTGCGCATCGACGGCGCCGCGCACCGGGTGTTCGCCCACGCCGAGGGCAGCGAGCAACCGGTGCAGATCGGTCCCACCGAATACCGGCTGCTGCATTTCTTCATGACCCACGCCGAGCGCGTGTACTCGCGCACGCAGCTGCTCGACCATGTCTGGGGCGGCAGCGTGTACGTCGAGGAGCGCACGGTCGACGTGCACATCCGCCGCCTGCGCAAGACGCTGGAGCCTTATCAGATCGACGGTATGGTGCAGACGGTGCGGGGCGCCGGATATCGCTTCTCGGCATCGGTGGAAGCGTGAGCGCGCGCGGTAGAGTCGAGCCTGCCCGGCCGCCTCTTGCTCGACCTCTCGCCCGGCTGGCCCTTGCACGCGGCAGCGGAGCAAGCTCCGCTCTACACCCACAGGTCGCCGCCCGCCCTTAGACTTGGCCCATGCCATCCCGCGCCCGCACCGCCTGGTTTCGTACGCTCGGCCAGCTTGCCCTGATCCTGGCGGTGGCCGCGCTGCTCGGCATGCTTGTCGATCAGGTGTGGCCGATGCTCGCCGTGGCCGCGCTGGGCGTGGTTGTCTGGCACCACTGGCGGCTGCGCGGCGTGTTGCTGCGGCTGGCCGCACGGCAGCGGCTGGCGGCGCCGTCCGGCACGGGCGTCTGGAGCGAGCTCGATCGGCTGCTCCACCGCAGCCAGTACGAGACCCAGGCCCGGCAACGGCGCCTGATCGAGATGCTGCGCGCCTACCGCGCCGCCGCGGCGGCCCTGCCCGATGCGATCATCGTGGTCGACCGCGACAGCCAGCGCGTGCTGTGGTTCAGCGAGGCCGCCACCCCGCTGCTCGGCCTGCGCTACCCGCACGACATCGGCGCCTCGCTGGTGCAGCGGCTGCAACCGCTGCCGTTGGCACGCTGGATGGCCGGTGGGCGCACCGTCGAGCCACTGGAAACGCCTTCGCCGCTCAACACCTCCATCACCCTGAGCCTGCGGCTGATCCCGTATTCCGAGCACCTGTGGCTGCTGGTCGCGCGCGATGTCAGCCGCCTGCTGCAACTGGAGCAGATGCGTCGCGACTTCGTCGCCAACGTCTCGCACGAGCTGCGCACGCCGCTGACGGTGGTGCACGGCTACCTCGACATGCTCGATGCGGCCGAACACCCCGACTGGGCGCCGATCCTGGCCGAGATGCAGCGCCAGTCGCAGCGCATGACGCAACTGGTCGAGGACCTGCTGACCCTGTCGCGGCTGGAGTCGCAGGACAGCCTGCCGGCCGAGGAAACCGTCTCGATGGGGCCGATGCTGCACACGCTGCGCCGCGAGGCCAACGCACTCAGCCAGGGCCGCCACGAGATCGTGCTCGATGACCGCATCCAGGTCGACCTGTTCGGCTCGAACAAGGAGTTGCACAGCGCGTTCTCCAACCTGGTCAGCAACGCGGTGCGCTACACCCCGGCCGGCGGCACGGTGACGATCGGCTTTCTGCAGGACGAGGCCTCCGGCGATCGCGAGGGCGTAGTGCTGGCGGTCAGCGACAGCGGCTACGGCATTCCGCCACACCACCTGCCGCGCATCACCGAACGCTTCTACCGGGTCTCCACCAGCCGCTCGCGCGAGAGCGGCGGCACCGGGCTGGGATTGGCGATCGTCAAGCACGTCCTGAACCTGCACCAGGCACGGCTCTCGATCGCCAGTGAAGTCGGCCGCGGCAGCACCTTCTCCTGCCACTTCGGCGGCGAGCGCGTGCGTCGGCGCGAAGCTGCGGAGGCCACTGCATGACCCGGAAGAACGACGAGTCCGAGCGCAGCGCGAAATCCGCGGGCGAGCCCGACCCGCTGCGCGATCCTTCGCTGTACTTCAACCGTGAGCTGTCGCAGCTGGACTTCAACTTCCGCGTGCTCGCCCAGGCGCAGGACCCGCAGATGCCTTTGCTGGAGCGGCTGCGCTACCTGTGCATTTCCTGCACCAACCTCGACGAATTCTTCGAGATCCGCGCCGGCACCCTGCGCCATGCACAGGATCTCGGACTGACCCCGGGTCCGGATGCGCTGGCACCGGCGGCGGTGCTGTCGCGGATCCACGACCGCGCCGCCGACCTGGTGGACGCCCAATACGAGTGCTGGAACGACGTGCTGCGCCCCGCGCTGGACCAAGCCGGCGTGCGCGTGCTCGCCCGCGACAGCTGGAACTGGAAGCAGACCCGCTGGCTGCGCGCGTACTTCCGCGACGAGGTCATGCCGGTGCTGTCGCCGCTGGGGCTGGACCCGGCGCACCCGTTCCCCAAGATCCTCAACAAGTCGCTGAACATAGTCGTCGTGCTGGAAGGCCGCGACGCGTTCGGGCGCGACGGCAACCTGGCGATCGTGCGCGCGCCGCGCTCGCTGCCGCGCATCATCCAGATCCCCCAGCACATCTCCGGCGGTCCGCACGACTTCGTCTTTCTGTCGGCAGTGCTGTCGAGCTTCGTCGATGAACTGTTCCCGGGCATGCAGGTCAAGGGCGCGTACCAGTTCCGCGTGACCCGCAACTCCGAGCTGCTGGTCGACGAGGAGGAGGTGGACAACATCGCGCTGGCTCTGCGCGACGAGCTGGTCGGCCGCGGCTACCTGCGCGCGGTGCGGCTGGAGATCGCCGGACAGTGCCCCGAGCCGATCGTGCGCAGCCTGCTGAAGAACTTCGACCTCAACGAGAACGCGGTGTACCGCATCAACGGCCCGGTCAATCTCAACCGGGTGATCCAGGTCTATGACCTGGTGGCCCGTCCGGACCTGAAATTCCCACCCTTCCAGCCGCGGCTGATGGTGGGCGTGGATGCGATGTTCGACCGCATCGGCCAGGGCGACGTGCTGCTGCACCATCCCTTCGATGCGTTCGCGCCGGTGCTGGAGCTGCTGCGCCAGGCGGCCGAGGATCCGAGCGTGCTGGCGATCAAGCAGACCCTGTACCGCGCCGGCAAGGACTCGCCGATCGTCGAGCAGCTGGTGCAGGCCGCGCGCAACGGCAAGGACGTGACGGTGGTGGTCGAGCTGCGCGCGCGCTTCGACGAGGAGGCCAACCTGGACTTCGCCGATCGCCTGCAGGAGGCCGGGGTGCAGGTCGTCTACGGCGTGGTCGGCTACAAGACCCACGCCAAGATGCTGCTGATCGTGCGCCGCGAGGGCCGCCAGCTGCGTCGCTACGTGCACCTGGGCACCGGCAACTACCACGCCGGCAATGCCCGCGTGTACACCGATTTCGGGCTGATCAGCGCCAACCCCGACATCGGCAACGACGTGCACCTGATCTTCCAGCAGTTATCGGGCCTGGCTCCGGCCATCAAGCTGAAATGCCTGATGCAGGCCCCGTTCACGCTGCACGCCGGCGTGCTGATGCGGATCGATCGCGAGACGCGCAACGCGCGAGCCGGGCAACCCGCGCGCATCGTCGCCAAGATGAACGCACTCAACGAGCCGCAGGTGGTGCGCGCGCTGTACCGCGCCTCTCAGGCAGGAGTGCAGATCGAGTTGATCGTGCGCGGCGCCTGCACGTTGCGGCCCGGCGTTCCGGGCATTTCCGACAACATCCGGGTGCGCTCCATCGTCGGGCGTTTCCTCGAGCACAGCCGGGTGTACTGGTTCGCCAACGGCGGCCAGCCCGACCTGTTCGCGGCCAGCGCCGACTGGCTGGAGCGCAACCTGCTGCGGCGGGTCGAGGTCGGCTTCCCAATCCTCAATCCCGACCTCGCGATGCGCATCACCGACGAGGCGATCGGCAACTACCTGACCGACAACTGCAACGCCTGGGAGCTGCAGCCCGACGGCGAGTACCTGCGCCTGGTGCCGCCAGCCGACGCCACGCCCCATTCCGCGCAAGCCGCGCTGCTGGCCAAGATCTGCACATGAACGGACTGCTGCACACCGCGCCATTGCCGCTGCAGGACGGCGACCTGCTGGCCGCGGTCGATCTGGGTTCCAACAGCTTCCATATGGTCGTCTCGCGCTACCTGCTCGGGCAGTTGCGCACCGTCGACCGGCTGCGCGAGCCGGTACGGCTGGCCGAGGGGCTGGACCGCAAGGGTGGGCTGTCGGCCGATGCGCGTTCGCGCGCGCTCGACTGCCTGTCGCGGTTCGGCCAGCGCGTACGCGACATCCCGCCGCAGCGCGTGCGTGCGCTGGCGACCAACACCGTGCGCCGGCTGGCCTCGCCGCAGGCCTTCCTGATGCCGGCCGAGAGTGCGCTGGGGCATGCGATCGAAGTGGTGGCCGGGCGCGAGGAGGCGCGGCTGGTCTACCTCGGCGTCGCCCACGCGCAGCCGCCCAAGGAGGGCCACCTGCGCCTGGTGATCGATATTGGCGGCGGTTCGACCGAATGCATCATCGGCGCCGGTTTCGAGGCGATCGAGCGCGAGAGCCTGCAGGTCGGCTGTGTCGCCAGCACCCGGCGGTTCTTCGGCACCGGCAAGTTGTCGAGCAAGCGCTGGCACGCGGCGGTGGCCGAGATCGCCGCGGAATTCCAGCAGTTCGCCGGCACCTACCGCAGCCTCGGCTGGGACGAGGTAATCGGCACTTCGGGTACCAACAAGGCGATCGGCGAGATCTGCGCGGCGATGAAGCTGACCAAGGGCGCGGTCACCGCCGAGGCACTGCCGCAGGTCCGCGATCGGCTGCTGCAGGCCGCGCGCATCGAGGACATCGACCTGCCCGGGCTGTCACCGGACCGCCGTCCGGTGATCGCCGGCGGGGTGCTGGTGCTGGAGGCCGCCTTCGAGGCGCTGGGGCTGCAGCGCATGATGGTCAGCAAGGCGGCGATGCGCGAGGGCATGCTCCACGACATGCTCGGCCGTGGCGGCGCCAACGACCCGCGCGAGGCGTCGGTGGCGGCGCTGATGCACCGCTATGGCATCGACGCCACCCAGGCCGCGCGGGTGGAGGCCACCGCGTTGCGGCTGTTCGCGCAGGTCGCGCAAGCCTGGCAACTGGTCGACGACGACCGCCTGATGCTGGTGCGCGCCGCGCGCCTGCACGAGCTCGGCCTGACCATCGCGCATAGTCAATATCACGTGCACGGCTCCTACGTGGTCGAGCATTCCGACATCGCCGGTTTCTCGCGCCAGCAGCAACAGTTCCTGGCCGCGCTGATCCGTACCCATCGCCGGCGCATCCCCAAGAGCGCGTTCGATGCCCTGCCCGACCGGCTGCTCGCGCCGGTCCGCCGCAGCGCCGCCCTGCTGCGCCTGGCGGTGCTGCTGCACCGCGCCCACGAGGCCGACCCGATCCCGCAGCTGGACCTGCAGGCCGAAGGCGACGGCCTGCGGCTGACGCTGGCCAGGCGCTGGCTCGACGCGCGCCCGCTGCTCAAGGCCGACCTGCACGGCGAGCCCGAGGACGCCGCCGACCTCGGCATCACGCTGGCGATCGAGACCGCGTAGGGCGGCCAGACCCGGGCGACGGCCGAAGCTCGCCGGTGGCCCCGTGCCCGCGTGATCGGCATCGCCGCGCGCGAACCGAGCCAAGAGCGTCCGCAATCGTCCGGGCCAATGTGCTACCGCGCCATGTCACGTCCGGGTCATCCCACTGACACTGCGGTTTCATCCGATCAACGCAAGCTGCCCGCCGACGCCGGAGGGGCTCACGCATGCGCTACGCGATCGTCACCGAGACCTATCCCCCGGAAGTCAACGGCGTCGCGCTGACCGTGCAGGGGCTGGAGCTCGGTCTGCGCGCACGCGGCCACCGGGTCGACCTGGTGCGCCCGCGCCAGGCGGCCGATGGCGACGGCGGGACCCATGAGATGCTGGTGCGCGGCATGCCGCTGCCGCGCTATCCGGGGCTGCGGCTGGGCCTGCCGGCCACCGCGCGACTCGCGGCGCAGTGGCGGCACGCGCGGCCGGATGCGGTGTATGTCGCCACCGAAGGGCCGCTCGGCTGGTCGGCGCTGCGCGCGGCCAGGCGGCTCGGCATTCCGGTCGCGACCGGCTTCCACACCCGCTTCGATCACTACATGCGCGACTATGGCTTCGGTTGGCTGAGCGGCGCCGCGCTGGGCTGGATGCGCCGTTTCCACAACCGCGCCGACGCGACGCTGGTGCCGACGCGCGAACTGGCGGCGTTGCTGCAGGCAAGCGGCTTTGCCCGCCCGGTGCGGCTGCCGCGTGCGGTCGACACCCGCGCGTTCGATCCGGCGCGGCGCGATCCGGCGTTGCGCGCGCAATGGGGCGTGGGCGAGCAAGGCTTCGCTGCGATCTACGTCGGCCGCATCGCCGCGGAGAAGAATCTCGATCTCGCCGTGCGCGCATTCCGCCGCCTGCAGCGCGCGCGTGCCGATGCGCGTTTCGTATGGGTCGGCGACGGACCGGCGCGCTCGCAACTGCAGGCGGCGCATCCGGACTTCATCTTCTGCGGGGTGCAACGCGGTGCGGACCTGCCGCGGCATTTCGCCAGCGGCGACCTGTTCCTGTTCCCGAGCCACAGCGAGACCTTCGGCAACGTGACGCTGGAGGCCATGGCCAGCGGCGTGCCGACGGTGGCGTTCGATTACGGTGCGGCGCGCGAGCACCTGCGCGACGGGCTGCACGGTGCGGCGATCGCCGACGGCGACGACGCGGGGTTCATCGCCGCCGCCGCGCGCATCGCCGGCGACGAGGCCGGCCGCGCGGCGATGTCACGCGCCACACGCGCGGCGACCGCAGGCCTGCGCCCCGAGCAGGTCGCGGCCGATCTGGACGTGCTGCTGGAAGGCCTTGCCCATTCCGGACGACACCATGAATCGACTGCCTCTGCATAAGCGACTGGCCGATGGCGATTCGGGCTGGTGCCTGCGCGCCAACCGCTGGGGCGGGCAAAACCGCTCGCGGCGGTTCTTTGCGGCGATCAGCCGGCTCGGCGATGGCGTGTTCTGGTACGTGCTGATGGCGGCGATGGTGGCCGCCGACGGACTGGCCGGACTGCTCGCCTCCGCCCACCTGGCCGCAACCGGAGTGGTCGCATTGAGCTTGTACAAGCTGCTCAAGCGCTGGACCCGCCGGCCCCGCCCGTTCGCGAGCGATCGCCGCATCCGCGCGTGGGTCGCGCCGCTGGACGAGTTCAGCTTTCCGTCGGGCCACACCCTGCACGCGGTCGCCTTCAGCATCGTGGCGATCGCGCACTACCCGGCACTGGCCTGCCTGCTGGTGCCGTTCACCGCGTGCGTGGCGGCTTCACGGCTGGTGCTCGGCCTGCACTACCCGAGCGACGTGGTGGCGGCCAGCGCGATCGGGGCCGCGCTGGCTGCAGCATCGATGTCACTTGCGCCGGTCGGGTGGTACCCGGCATAGCCGCCAAGGCCAAGGCGCGGCCGCATGAAAGTCGGGACCTGCGAACGCAAGCCCCAGCGACGGCCGCGCCCCTGGCGGGTCAACCCGGCGGCAAGCCGGCTTCGGAGCGCGCCCGATGTGCGGCCGCAGGACCGCCCATCCGGTACCAGTCGACCCTGCGGGTGACCGCCATCAGCGCCGCCAGGACCACGAACAACAGGCCTGCCCCAAGCACCAGCGCGTTGTCCTCCGACACCAGCAAGCCATATAGCACCGCATACAGGGTCGTCAGCATTGCGGCAAAACCCAGCGCCCGCCGCAGGCTGCGCAGTACCGCGCTCAGATAGAAGGTGATCAGCCCGATGCAGGCCACGCCGGCCACCAGGTACGACCAGCCGAACGCGAAATGCTCGCTGAGGCTGAGCTGAGGTATGGACAAGGCGACCACCATCGTTATCTTCATCCAAAGTCGCATCCCGCACTCCCGCCATGGCCACCGCCAGCAGGATCGGCAGCGACGGTGTGCGCACCGCGGGGCGGGGATGAAGTGGGAGTGAAGCGCGGCGGTGAAACACCGGACCCGCCGCAGGTCTAAGAAGCGCGGTCCTATGAAGCAAGCGGCAATGCCAGTCTGGCCGCCGCGCCGCCACCGTCGCGGTTGTCCAGGCTCGCCCGGCCGCCGTGCAGGGCGGCCACCTCGGCGACGAAACACAGGCCCAGTCCACTGCTGCGGCTGCCGCCGGCGGGGCGCGACAGCGAATAGAAACGCTCGAACACCCGCGGCAGGGCGTAGTCGGGGATGCCGGGGCCGCGGTCGAGTACTTGCAGGACGGCCTGATCGCCCACTGCTTCCAGCCGCAGCTCGATCGCGCTCCCGGCCGGGGCGAAGTCGATCGCGTTGCCGATCAGGTTCGCCAGCGCCTGCCGCAGCAGGAACGCGTCGCCCTCGACCGGGCCGACCTCGGCCAGCTGCAGTCGCAGCTCCAGCCCTGCCCGTTCGATCGAGGACGCCGACAACTCCGCCACCTCAACCGCCAGGCTCGCCAGGTCGAGCGCCTCGGGGCTTTCGAGCCGCTGTCGATGCTCCACCGCCGCCAGCGCCAGCAACTTGTCGATCATCTGCGCCAGCCGCTCGCTCTGGACACGGATGCTTTCGGCAAAGCGCACGCGATCGGCCTCCGGCAGCGGCGCTTCCAGCAGTTCGGCACTGCTGCGTATCGCCGCCAGCGGGCTCTTCATCTCGTGGGTCAGGCCGTGCACGTACTGCTCGACGTACTGCTTGCCCTCCAGACGCGCGCGCATGGTCTCCAGCGCCTGGCCCAGCTCGGCGAACTCACCGGCCGCAGCAGGCAGGCTGGCCCGTTCGCCCGCGGTCACCGCGTGCGCGTAGCGACGCAGGCCGCCAAGCTGGCGCGACAGCCACCATGCCGCGACCAGTCCCACCAGCAGCGCCACGCCCATCAGCACCGCGCCCCAGCGCAGTACGACCGCCTGGCTGCGCTGGATGAACGGCTGCAGTGCACTGTTGGGCTTGGCTACGGTCAGCACCCCGATGATCGCGCCGCGCGCGTCGTGGATCGGCGCGGCGACGTGCATCACGGTGGAGTCCGGGTCATCGGAATCAGCCTGGGTGGAGCGCGCGCCATAGCGGCCGCGCAGGGTCAGGTGCACATCGTTCCAGCGGGAGTAGTCGGCGCCCAGCGCCTGCCCGCTGCTGTCGAACACCACGATGCCGCGGGCGTCGGTCACATACACCCGGTAGCTGGCCCCGCGCTTGTCGAAGCCCCATATCTCGGCGCCGAAGTCGCGCCCGGCCACCTCGCGCACGCGCCGGGCGAAGGGGCCGCTGGTGATCCGGCCGGCGAGCAGGTCGTCGGTCGCCAGCTCGGCCAGCACATTGGCGGTATCGACCAGGGTGTCCTCCATCGCCTGGCGCACGCCGGGCTTGACCTGCGCGACGAACACCTGCGCCAGCAGCAAGGCCGCCAGCGCGACGATCAGGAAGTAGCCGAGGAATATCCGCAGGCCGATCTTCAACTCGGGATCCTCAAGGCGCGAGCCGTACGATGGGCCTCACTGCACATCGAGCGAATACCCCAGTCCGCGATGGGTGCGGACCGGGTCCGCCGCGGCGTCGACCTCGTGCAACTTGGCCCGCAAGGTCTTGACGTGGGTGTCGACGGTGCGGTCGCCGCTGTCGAGCGCATCGCCCCAGACCCGGTCCATCAACTGCGCCCGCGACAGCACCGCGCCCGGTCGTTGCAGCAGCGCGGCGAGCAGGCCGTACTCGTAGCGGGTCAGCTCCAGCGACCGGCCGCGGAAGCGGATGCGCTTGCCCGCCGGGTCGTGTTCGAAGCCACCCACGGCGCATGCATCGGCCTGCGCGGCTTGGACGCGCCGCAGCACCACCCGTACCCGTGCCACCAGCTCGCGCGGCGAGAAGGGTTTGGTCACGTAGTCGTCGGCGCCGATCTCCAGCCCCAGGATGCGGTCGGCCTCGGCGCCCTGGGCGGTCAGGAAGATCACCGGCAACTCGCGCCCGCGGCGCAGTTCGCGACACAGCGCGAAGCCGCCGATATCGGGCAGGCCGACATCGAGCACGGCCAGCGCGAAGACCTCCGTCGCCGCCCGCCGCAACGCCTCGCCGCCGGTCAGGCAGTGCACCGGATCGAAACCTTCCGCGCGCAGCGCGTACTGCACCGTGTCGGCGATCGCCGGTTCGTCTTCGACCAGGAGGATGCGGGGCATGGGCGGGCCGATTCGGTCGCGATGGCAAGTCCGGACAGGATAAGCCAGCCGCCAGCGTCGGCGGCGGGCTACCCTGTCGCCCATGAACTACCGCCACGCGTTCCATGCCGGCAACCACGCCGATGTCCTCAAGCACGTCACCCTGCTGGCGCTGTGCGATGCACTGGCGGCCAAGCCGGCGCCGCTGTTCGCGCTCGACACCCACGCCGGGCGCGGGCTGTATGCGCTCGATGGCAATTCCGCCCAGCGCAGCGGCGAGGCCGAGGGCGGGGTGTCGCGGCTGCTGGCCGAAGCGCCGAAGCACCCCGCGATCGGACGCTACCTGGCCGCGGTCAAGGCCTGCCGCCTCGAACACGGCCCGGCGACCTACCCCGGATCGCCGTGGCTGCTGGCGCACGCATTGCGCGAGGCCGACCGCGTCGCCGCCTGCGAGTTGCTGCCCGAGGAGGCAGCCCAGCTCAAGGTCAACTTCGACCGCGACCCGCGCGTGGCGGTGCACGCGCGCGACGGTTATGCCGCAATGAAGGCCCTGCTCCCCCCAACGCTGCTGAAAGCCGGGGGCAGCCCGATGAAGTTCGCCCGCGGGCTGGTCCTGATCGACCCGCCCTACGAGGCGCAACTGGAGGAGTTCGACCACATCATCGGCGCGCTGCGCGAAGCGCTGGGCCGCTGGCCGAATGCCAGCTATGCGGTGTGGTATCCGATCAAGCGCCGGCGCTCGCTGCAGCCGTTCTTTCGGCGTGCAGCGACGCTGCCGGTGAAGGCCTCGTTCGTGGCCGAGCTGATGGTCCACCCCGACGATTCCCCGCTGCGCATGAACGGCAGCGGCCTGTTGCTGCTGAACCCGCCGTGGCAGTTCGGGCAGGGCCTGGGCACGGTGCTGCCGTTGCTGGCCAAGGCGCTCGGCGAGGCCGGCGCATCGTCGCGGCTGGAGTGGTTGAAGCAGGAAAGCTAGCGCTTTGGTAGGAGCGACGTGAGTCGCGAAACCTGTACATCACCGCCCACGTGCGTGGTATCGCGACTCACGTCGCTCCTACAAACGCACCGACCCGCGAGCGGCCGCGGCGATCAAGCCCGCGTGCTGAGATCCGGCTCGAAAAAACTCCAGCGCACCTCGGGGAACGCCTGCTTCATCGCGCGTTCGACCTGGTCGATCTGCTCGGCCAGCGCCGGCGCGTGGGTGGCCTCGCGCATGCGCGCCTGCACCGCGACCATCGCATCGCTGCCGAGTTGCAGGGTGATCAGGCTGATGATGCCGAGCACTTCGGGCCGTGCCTCCACGAACGCGCGCAGTTCGCGCTCGCGCAGCGGATCCATGCTCTGCCCGATCAGCATCGCCTTGACCTCCACCGCCACCAGCACCGCGACCACGATCAGCAGCACGCCGATCATCACCGTGCCGACCGCGTCCCAGACCGGGTTGCCGGTCACCACGCTCAACACCACCGCGGCCAGCGCGAAACACAGGCCGGTCAGCGCCGCCAGGTCCTCGCCGAAGATCACCACCAGTTCGCTCTGCCGGCTTTCACGGAACCATTGCCACAGGTTGCGCTCGCCACGGGCCTTGTTGACCTCGTGCAGGCAGGCGCGCATGGAGATGCCTTCGGCGACGATCGCAAACACCAGCACCCCGACTGCCCACCACCATTGCTCCAGCGGGTGGGGGTCCTGGAATTTGTGGACGCCTTCGTACAGCGAGAACATGCCGCCGACGGTGAACAGCATCACCGCGACCAGAAACGACCAGAAGTAGATCGCCTTGCCGTAGCCGAGCGGATATTCCGGCGAGGCCGCGCGCCGGGACTGCTTCAGCCCCAGCAGCAGCAAACCCTGGTTGGCGCAGTCGGCGATCGAGTGCACGGTCTCGGCCAGCATCGCGCTGGAGCCGGTAAAGAACGCCGCCACGCCCTTGGCCACCGCGATGGTGAAATTGGCGCCCAGGGCAAAGTAGATCGCGCGCGTGGAGTTGCCGGAGCCGGCCATGCGTCGTGTCCCTGGTCAAGGCGGCGCGAGTCTAGCACCGGCCCCTGTGCGCGCGATGTGCAGCAGCTCAGCGGCACACGATGCCGCTGCCGGCCTGCCTGAGCACTTCGCCGAGCCGCCCCGGCTCGCCCGTCGGAGCGCGGCCACCGTCGGCTCCGGGGCGCGTCCGCGCACGTTGCGCAGCCCCGTTACGGCGCGGTTTCAGCCGGCAAAAGCGCCGGTCATTGTGTGACCGCGGAATGAAGCACCGGCCCCGGGACGTATGCCAAACTCAGCGCATGGCCGCGCGCGAACGTCTCCCGCCCTGGCACGAGCGCCAGCGACTTCCCAACGGTCGCGACGTGCTGATCCGGCCTATCCGGCCGGAGGACGCAGCGCCCCTGCGCGCTGGATTTGCATTGCTGCAGCCCGACGAAGTGCGCCAGCGCTTCCTGCATGCGCTCAAGGAGCTCAGTCCCGAGGCGGCCGAGCGTTTTGCCCGGATCAATCCCAAGACCGAATTCGCCCTGGTTGCGGCCGAACCGCTGCCGCCGGGCGAGGCGCTGGTCGGCGCGGTCGCGCGCATCGCCATCGACGGCAACGGCCGTGATGCCGAGTTCGCGATCCTGGTCAGCCGCTACATCGCCGGCATGGGGCTGGGCCGCTACCTGATGACGCGACTGGTGAAATGGGCGCGTGGCAAGAACCTGGAGCGCATCTACGGCGACGTGTTCGAGCACAACCACGCGATGCTGGCACTGGCGCAGTCGCTGGGTTTCGAGCGCGAATTCCAGCAGGACGGGCAAGGCCTGGTGCGGATGGTGCTGGACCTGAAACCCGCCCAGACAGCGAAAGCCGTGTAGGAGCGGCTTCAGCCGCGAGCTCTGGCTCTCCGGCATCTGCAGCGCGGTCGCAATCGCGAGTTCACGAACGTGCCGACTCTGGTTCGCGGCTGAAGCCGCTCCTACCGTCGAGAGGACAGTCTGCGGTCCGGCGTGGCGTTCAATGCGAGCGCCTTGTCCGCTTTCGCGTCGGCGCCGCGTTGACCCGCGTTGACCAACGACAAAGCCAGCGGCAGGCCATGCCGTGCCTGCATGGAGGACGCATCCTCCAGGACCGCGGCCATGAGCATCGACGAAGCACGCCTCAACGAATTTCTCGGCCGCGCAGTCGGCGACCTCGGCGCCGCGATCAGTTCGACCCTGATGCTGGTCGGCGACCAGCTCGGCTACTACCGGGCACTCGCGGACGAGCCGCTGGATTCGCACGGACTGGCCACGCGCACCGACACCCACGAGCGTTACGCGCGCGAGTGGCTCGGCAACCAGGCAGCCGGCGGCTACGTGCAATACGACGCGACCAGCGGCCAGTACT
>JAHWKC010000260.1 GCA_019348095.1 Pseudomonadota bacterium
GGCTCGCCGCGCTCCGGAAGCAGCTCGCCACGGCGACGGCTCCGGCGCGACGCCCGGACAGCGAGCAGCGCCCGGCGCAGCCTCCCGCGAGGTCGGAGGCGCCCCGTCCGGCGAAGCAGCCGGGGCACTCGGGGCAGTCAGGTCAGCCCGGGCCCGGGTCCGGGGGCCAGTCCAGGGGCGAGGCGGGGCGCGAGCAGGGCAAGCCTGCTCCCGGGCCTGAGCAGGACGAGGCCGAGCCGGCAGGCAGCACGGATGTGACCGAAGAACATGCCCCCGAGGCGATGACGCCCTCGGTCGAAGGGGACCGGGTCGCGCCGCTGAGTACCGAGCGCAACCCGGGCGTTGCCACCACCGCAGTCGATGTGACCCATCTGGCCGTCGCGACGATGGGTGGGCCGGGGCCTTACCTCGTCGACAGCGCCGGGCACCCGCTGTACCTGCTGGAGGACGACCGCAACGGCAGCGCCTGCACCGATATGTGCCTGGCCGCCTGGCCGCCGTTGCTGCGCAGTGAAGTGCCCGGAGCAAGCGCGGGCGTGGAGGATGAGCTGATCGGGACCGTCCAGCGTGCCGACGGCGCAACCCAGGTCACCTACAACGGCCATCCGCTGTACTACTACGCACAGGACACCGACTCCGGTATGCCCACCGGCCACGACATCCACGACCAGTGGGGCGGCTGGTACCTGCTGAGCCCGGAGGGGGAGGCGCTGCACGGCCAGGAGAGCTGACCGTCGGCTCCTGGCGAACGCTGGGCAGGAGCGGGTGATGCCCGCCCCCTCACCGATGCAGACCCTCCATTCACGGCCGTGCGCCTATCACTGCAGGCACTCCATCCACGACGGATGGCCTGATGGGCCCATGCCCGAGGAGGATGCAATGCGCAGGACCCGATTATTCACCTTATGCGGCGCAGTGGCGGCCATGGCCATGGCCGGTTGCGCCCAGGACACCGACGACACCCTTACCAACGGCGCGCCGGTGACCACCGAGCCGGCTACGCCACCACCGGCCACGCCCACCGAGAGCATCGGCCCGACTCCCGCGGCCAACGCCGCCGCAGGCAACCTGACGCTGATGCAAACCGGCCAGAGCGGCCCCTACTTGGCTGACGATGCCGGCAGCGCGCTTTACATGCTGGAGGGCGATACCGACGGCAGCGGCTGTGTCGATACGTGCCTGGAGGCATGGCCGCCGATGCTGGTGTCCGATGCGCAACCCACCGCCGGCGCCGGGCTGCGCGGCGAGCTGGTCGCATCGATCCAGCGCCCCGACGGCACCGTGCAGATCACCTACAACAACCATCCGCTTTACCGCTACGCCGCCGACCGCGGCGCCGGCCGGACCGCCGGCCGCGGGGTGAGCGACCAGTGGGGCCAGTGGCACCTGGTCACGCCGGAAGGCGAGGCGATGGCATCCGAGGACAGCTAGTCGTCAGCTAGTCGTCGGCCCCGCGTTCCCTTACCCGATGTCCGGGCGACGCGCGCCTGCGTGGCAGATGCGGCTGCCGCAGCGGTGCCCCGCGCCGGTCGTCGCCTCCCGGTGCCACGCGCATCGTTATGATCCACGCATGTCGAAGCTCCTGCTCAACCTGCGCCATGTGCTCGATGACGAGATCGATGACGTCCGCGCGATGCTCCAGACCCATCGCATCGAGTTCTACGAGACCCAGCCCAGTCGCTGGGGCATATCCCACGGCGGCATCTGGCTGACCCACGACGAGGACCTGCCCGAGGCCAAGCGGCTGATGGCCGACTACCAGGCCGCCCGTCGCACGCGGGTGCGCGCCGAGCACGCCGCCGCCCGGCGCGAGGGCACCGCCGAGACGCTGTGGGACGTGGTGCGCACCCAGCCGCTGCGGGTGCTGCTGACGCTGCTGGCGATCGCTTTCCTCCTTGGTCTGGTGGCGCTACCGGCAATCGTGCTGCGGCAGTAGTTCGCTGGCCGGCACTGCCCGCTCACTCTAGGCACGCGACGGAGTGACGTCGCACACACACCCGGTGCGGCGTAATGGCGCCTCCCGCCTGGAGTTTCCGCATGAACAGCGTATGGATGGCCGACCACCGCGACTCCTCGCCGTACCCGCCGCTGGCCGGCACGGTCGAGGCCGACACGGTGGTCATCGGCGGCGGCATCACCGGGGTGACCACGGCGATGCTGCTCGCCGGCGCCGGCCAGTCGGTGGTGCTGCTGGAGGCCGAGCGCATCGGCGCCAGCAACACCGGCGGATCGACCGGCAACCTCTACGGCACCGTCTCGGATGGACTGGCGAAGCTGCGGGACAAGTGGGACGCCGACACCGCGCGCCAGGTGGTCACGATGCGCATGCAGGCGCTGGAGCTGATCGAGAAGACCAGCGCGCGCCTGTCGATCGATTGCGGCTTCGCCCGGCGGCCGCTGTATGCCTGCGTCGCCGGCGATGACGAGCAGCAACTCGCGTCGCTGCAGGACGAGCATCGCGCGCTGGAGGAGGCCGGCCTGGCGCCCAGCTGGGTCGATGCGGTGCCGGGGCTGCCGGCCAGCGCACTGCCGCCACGCGCGCATGCGGCGCTGCGGATCGAGCAGCAGGCCCAGTTCAATCCCTTCACCTATGTCCAAGGCCTGGCCCGGGCACTGGCGGGGCAGGGCGTGCGCGTGCACGAGCACAGCGCGGCGGTGGATGTCGACGCCGGCGCGGGGCGGGTCAAGACCGCCGCCGGCGAGGTGCATGCCAAGCACATTGTCTTCGCCACCCATACGCCCAAGGGCTTCAACCTGGTCCAGGCCGAGATGGAGACCTACCGCGAATACGGCATCGCCGGTGCGCTGGATGCCGCACCGGGGCAGGGCCGCGCGCCCGAAGCGATCTGCTGGATCCGCGACCGGTCACGCTCGATCCGCAGCTGCCGCCATGGCGACCGCGACCATCTGGTGGTGGTCGGCGAGAAGCACAAGACCGGTCACAACGCGGCAGACACGGACTACCACGAGCGCTTGCGCGAGTACGCACGCGAACACTTCGGCGTTTCAAGCTTCGACTACGCCTGGTCGGCGCAGCAGTACAAGTCGGCCGACGCGCTGCCCTACATCGGCCACAGCGCGCACCGAAACGTCTACATGGCCACCGGCTTCGGCGCCGACGGGCTGACCTGGGGCACGGTCGCGGCCAACGTGATCGCCGAGCTCGTCCAGGGCCGCGAGAGCCCGGCCAGCGAACTGCTCACCCCCAAGCGCTTCACGCCGATCAAGTCGGCCAAGGTCTGGGCCGCGGAAAACGCAACCGTGATGAAGCACCTGGTCGGCGACCGCCTGTCTTCGGCCGAGCAGCACCGGCTGTCGGACGTGCAGCGCGGCCAGGGTCGCATCGTCGACCTGGACGGCCGCAAGCACGCGGTCTACCGCTCGCCCGCGGACGAACTGACCGTGCTGTCGCCGGTATGCCCGCACCTGAAGTGCCACGTCGCCTGGAACGCCGCGGCGACCAGTTGGGACTGCCCGTGCCACGGCAGCCGCTTCGACATCCACGGCCAGGTGATCGAGGGCCCGTCGCTGCACCCGCTGGAGCGTTACGAGCTGGAGGACTGATGCCAGGTTCGGGCCAACCTCCAGCCATGCGCAAAGCACCTGGCCGCTGCCGTAGCATGCCGCGACCGCGACCACTGGCCATCCGCAACGATGCAACACCGCCAGCCCGTCGAGCTGCCCGCCCGGCAACGCGCCGCACTCGAAGCGGCCTATGCCAGTCCGCCGCGCGCATACCACGACCTCGGCCATGTCGAGGAGGTGCTGCGGCACTACGCCGCCGTGGCTGCCGGCCCGGGCTGGTCGCAGCCGAGCGAGGTCTACTTCGCCATCCTGTATCACGACGCCATCTACGTGGCCGGGCGCGGCGACAACGAGTCGCGCTCGGCGCAACTGGCACGTGAGCATCTCGCGCGCTGGTGGCCA
>JAHWKC010000261.1 GCA_019348095.1 Pseudomonadota bacterium
TGACCGTCCGGCTGTCCGAGCAGGGGTGGGGACCGAGTGCTACCGCCGTCGAAGGCAACATCGGGATCTTGACAGGGTGATGCGGTGCATGCGGGCGTTGACCGGCTCCCAGAACAGCTAACACGCCGTCTCAGTTCGGCGCGAGCGGTGCTCGCGAATGCCTCCATGACCGAGGAGCCAGCAGCAGGCCGGCGCGTTGACAGGCCGAGATCGTGCAGATTCCGATGGCCGTCACGCGATCCGGTCTCCGGTTTCCGGTCGCCGGGCTCCAGCAGCGGCAAGGCCGAGCGCGCCATCGCCTCCCAGGTGCGCCCGGGCGAGTAATGGCGCTCCATGTCACCGGCGACCGAATCGGCCCAGTTCTGGTCGGCCGCTCGGGTCGCCAGCACTGCCGGCACGCGTTCGGCGTCCTGGCGCAGCAGCGGGTCGTCGCTGCCCTCGCGCAGGGTCTGCCAGAGCGCCCGTTGTGCCACGTCGAGCGCGGCATCGTCGAAACGGTAGTAGGCCGACACGCCGGAGCGCCGATCCCGGACCAGCCCGGCCTCCTTGAGCTTGGACAGGTGGGTGGACACGCGCGGCTGCGCCAGCCGCGTGATCGCCGACAGCTCGGCCACGGTCAACTCCTCGGTTTCCAGCAGCGCCAGCAGGCGCACCCGGGTGGCGTCGGCAAACACCTTGAGCCGGGACGACCAGCCTTCCAGATCCATGCGGATTACCTTCTATCAATTTATCGCGATACAGCGATAAGTGTGGTGGTGCGGGCGGCGGCGGTCAAGGTGGTCAGCGCGTTTCTGTAGGAGCGCCTCTTAGGCGCGATCACGAACCGGTGCGGGCGCGGGTTGCCAGTCTCCATCGCGCCCAAGAGGCGCTCCTACAGGAATGTCGGCATATGGGGTTATCGCCCCGGCACCGCTACAATTCGCGGTTACAGACAGCCGAATCGAGGGTGCCGACGTGGATTTTCGCTTTACCGAAGAGCAGTTGATGATCCAGGATGTGGCGCGTCGCATCGCCCAGGAAAAGATCGCTCCGAGTGCAGAGCACCACGACCGCACCGGCGACTTCCCGCTGGAGAACATCCGCACGCTCGGCGAGAACGGGCTGATGGGCATCGAGGTGCCGGCCGAGTACGGCGGTGCCGGCATGGACCCGATCTCCTACGTGTTGGCGATGGTCGAGATTGCCGCCGGCGATGCCGCGCACTCGACCATCATGTCGGTCAACAACTCCCTGTTCTGCAACGGAATCCTGAAGTTCGGCAGCGAGGAGCAGAAGCAGCTCTACGTGCGCGCCATCGCCGAGGGCAAGGAGATCGGGGCGTTCGCGCTGACCGAGCCGCAGTCGGGCTCCGACGCCACGGCAATGCGCTGCAAGGCGGTCCGGCAGGACGATGGCAGCTATAGGATCAACGGCAAGAAAAGCTGGATCACCTCCGGGCCGCACGCCAAGTATTTCGTGTTGTTCGCCCTGACCGACCCGGACAAGGGCGCGCGCGGCATCACCGCCTTCCTGGTCGATGGCGACCGCAGCGGCTTTTCCCGCGGCAAGACCGAACCCAAGCTCGGCATCCGCGCCTCGGCGACCTGCGAGATCGAGTTCAACGACTACATCGCCAAGCCCGATGAGGTGCTCGGCGAGGAAGGCCATGGTTTCAAGATCGCCATGAGCGTGCTCGACGCCGGTCGCATCGGCATCGCCAGCCAGGCCATCGGCATCGCCCGCGCGGCCTACGAGGCGACGCTCGACTACGTCACCGAGCGCAAGGCCTTTGGCCAGCCGATCGGCGCATTCCAGATGACCCAGGCCAAGATCGCCGACATGAAGTGCAAGCTCGACGCGGCGTTGCTGCTGACCCTGCGCGCGGCCTGGCAGAAGGGCGTGAGCGAAAAGAACGGCGGCCGTTTCAGCAACGAGGCGGCGATCGCCAAGCTCACCGCGTCCGAGGCGGCGATGTGGATCACCCATCAGGCCGTGCAGATCCACGGCGGCATGGGCTACTCCAAGGAGATGCCGCTGGAGCGGTACTTCCGCGACGCCAAGATCACCGAGATCTACGAGGGCACCAGCGAAATCCAGCGCCTGGTCATCGCGCGCAACGAGACCGGCCTTCGCTGATGCAGGCCCGCGTCCCGATGCCGTCGATCCGTCCGGTCGAAGAGATTGCGCAAGACACTTCCGAAGTTGCGTGTCCGACAGCGCCGCGTCGCGACCGCTCCCTGCCCTGAACCTGTTCCCGGCCCGCGCGAAAGCGTGGGCCTCATTGCATCGGACCTCACGTTTCCCATGAGCACTACGCGCAAGCCCCCCGCAGGCAAGACCCCCGCTGACAAGACCCGTGCACGCAAGGCCAGCGCTGCCCCCGCCCGTTCCACGCCGGCAAAGGCGGCCAGCCCTGCCCCGCGTTCGTCCACGCGCGCCTCGGGCGGGAGCTCGGGCGCCGTCGCCCTCGGTCCGATCATCGCGGCCATGCGAAAGCGCCTGCCCAAGGCCCACCATGCCGAAGGCGAGGCCTTCGCGCGGGCGTTCTACCAGCGCATGGGCCAGGACGAACTGCCGCAGCACACCGCTGCCGGTTGGGCCGCGCTGGCTAGCGATTTCCTTGATTTCGCGCGCGTGCGCAAACCCGATACCGCGCTGGTGCGCCTGTTCACCCCGACCGCGGCGACCCACGGCTGGGAGTCGCCGCACACGGTGCTGCAGATTGCCAACGACGACATGCCGTTCCTGGTCGATTCGGTGACCATGGCACTGACCGAGCAGGGCATCGGCGTGCACGTGCTCGGCCATCCGGTGGTCCTGTTCCAGCGCGACAAGGGCGGCAAGCTGCGCGCGGTCGGTGAGGGTACGCCCGAATCGCTGATGCACCTGGAGATCGACCGCCAGCCGCTGGAGGCCATGCCGAAGATCGAGCAGGCGGTGCAGGCGGTGCTCGCCGATGTGCGCGCAATCGTGCGCGACTGGTCGCAGATGCGCGGCCGGATGCGCGAGGTCGCCGAGGATCTGGGCTCGCGCAAGCTGCCGGTCAGCGAGGCGGGCCGTGAGGAGGCGCAGGAGTTCCTGCGCTGGGCTGCCGACGACCATTTCACGTTGCTCGGCTATCGCGAGTACGAGGTGGTGAAGAAAGACGGCGAGGAAGTGCTGAGCGCGGTCAAGGGCAGCGGCCTCGGCCTGCTGCGCGGGCAGGACACGCGCAAGCCGCGGCCGTTGACCTCGCTGGCCGCCCACTACATGCCGCAGTCGGGGTCGGTCGATGCGCTGATCCTGACCAAGACCAACGCCCGCGCCACCGTGCACCGCCCGGGCTACATGGATTACATCGGCGTGTTGACCTTCAATGCCGACGGCAAACCCGTGCGGGAGGAGCGCTTCCTCGGCCTCTACACCTCCAGCGCATACAACCGCCGGCCGTGGGACATTCCGATCGTGCGCCAGCGCTACGACTACGTCATGGAGAAGTCAGGGCTGCCGAGCAACAGCCACAGCGGCAAGGCGCTGCGCCACATCATCGAGAGCCTGCCGCGCGACGAACTGTTCCAGTCGACTGGCGAGGAGCTGCTGCGCACCAGTGCCGGCATCCTCGGCCTGCAGGAGCGCGTGCGCAGCAGGCTGTTCCTGCGCCGCGACCGCTACGGCCGGTTCTTCTCGGGGCTGGTCTACATCCCGCGTGACCGCTTCAACACCGACGTGCGCCTGCGGATCGAGGCGATGCTCAGGCGCGTGCTGCATGGCGAGCACGTCGATACCACCGTAGTCCTGGGCGAATCACCGCTGGCGCAACTGCACCTGCTGGTGCGGCCCAAGTCGGGCGAGGCGATCCAGGTCGACAACGCCGCGATCGAGGCGGAACTCGCCGAGATCGTGCGCAACTGGCAGGACGACCTGCGCGAGCAACTCGTCGCACGCAACGGCGAGGAGCGC
>JAHWKC010000262.1 GCA_019348095.1 Pseudomonadota bacterium
CACCCGTCCCGCCGGTCCGGCCTCGACCTCGGCGGGAACGGGGAGGGCCATCGCGGTGCCGTCCTCGAGCTCCACGTCGAGCCGCACATCGACGTCAGCGGGGCTGCGCAGCTCGACCTCGCTGTCGTCGCCGCGCAGCACGACCGACGGCGGGAGCAGCCGTCGCCACGGCGCGTCGGAGAGCTCGCGCAGCGCCGCGTCGACCGCCTCTGGCGTGGAGGCGTCGATGCCGAGCGCGCCGAGCGCGGCGACCACCGCGAGCTCGGAGACCTCGACCGGGTCCTTCTTGAAGTCCTCGTACGACGTGGCGACGCCTGCGGCCGCGGCGAGCTGTTCGGGCCGGGAAATCCCCAGCTTCCGCTGCCGCCGATGCTGATGTTCGACCGCATCACGCAGATCACCGAGGACGGCGGCGAGCACGGCAAGGGACAGATCCGCGCCGAACTCGACATCCATCCGGACCTGTGGTTCTTCCCGTGCCATTTCCCCGGCGATCCGGTCATGCCGGGCTGCCTCGGGGTGGACGGGCTGTGGCAGCTGGCGGGCTTCTATCTCCCGTGGCTGGGCGAACCCGGCCGCGGCCGCGCGCTGGGAGTCGGACAGGTGAAGTTCACCGGCCAGGTGCTGCCGGACGCGAAACTGGTCCGCTACGAGATCGACATCCGCCGGGTCCTGCGCGGCAAGCTGGCGCTGGTGATCGCCGACGGTCGTGTTCTCGTCGACGGCCGCGAGATCTACGTCGCCAACGACTTGCGTGTTGGGCTGTTCACTTCGACCGAGGGCTTCTGAAAATGCGAGACGGATCAAACAGGCGCGTTGTCGTTACCGGAATGGGCATCGTCTCGTGCCTGGGCAACGATGCCGCAAGCGTCTCCTCTTCGCTGCGCGACAGCCGCGCCGGCATCGGGCACATGCCGGAGTACGCCGAGTTGGGGATGCGCAGCCAGGTCGCCGGCGTGCCCGATATCGACCTTGACGCGCAGATCGACCGCAAGCTCAAGCGATTCATGGGCAATGCAGCCGCTTACGCCTACCTCTCGACGCGCGACGCCATCGCCGACGCGGGGCTCGACGACGATCAGGTGCGCGCCGCGCGTACCGGCCTCATCGCGGGCTCCGGCGGCGGGTCGCCGGAATGGCAGATCGCGACGGCTGACCTGCTGCGCGCCAAGGGCGTGCGCAAGATCGGTCCGTACATGGTGCCCAGGACGATGTGTTCGACGGTATCGGCCACGCTCGCGACGGCGTTCGGAATCCGTGGCGTGAGCTATTCGATCGCTGCGGCCTGCGCGACCTCGGCGCACTGCATCGGCGCGGCTGCCGACCTGATCCGCCATGGCGTGCAGGACGTGATCTTCGCCGGCGGCGGCGAGGAAGAGCACTGGGGCATGAGTTCGCAGTTCGATGCCATGGGTGCGCTGAGCACGCGCTTCAACGACACGCCGCAAACGGCGTCGCGGCCCTACGATGCGGACCGCGATGGCTTCGTCATCGCCGGCGGCGGCGGCATGCTGGTGCTCGAGGACTACGAGCATGCGCGCGCCCGCGGCGCGAGGATCCATGCCGAACTCGTCGGCTACGGCGTCACCTCCGACGGCGTGGACATGGTTGCGCCCTCGGGCGAAGGCGCGGTGCGCTGCATGCGCATGGCGATGGACGGCGTCGACGCGCCGATCGACTATGTCAACACCCACGGCACCTCCACGCCGCTGGGCGACGTGGTCGAACTGAATGCGCTTCGTGAAGCGTTCGCCGACGACGTGCCGCCGCTGTCGTCCACGAAGGCGCTGTCGGGCCATTCGCTGGGCGCGGCCAGCGTGCACGAGGCGATCTACAGTCTGTTGATGATGCAGGGCGGCTTCATTGCCGGCTCGGCCAACATTCAGACGCTGGACCCGCGCGTCGAAGGTTTTCCGATCGTGCGTGAGAGCCGCCAGGCCCGGCTGGACACGGTGATGTCCAACAGCTTCGGATTCGGCGGCACCAATGGCAGCCTGGTGTTCGCGCGGCACCGCGATTAGCGCAGCGAGTCTTCATCGTACGACAGTGTGACCGGGCGAGCAGTTGCCGATCACCTTCGTGGCGACCGGCCCCACCAGCAGCCCTTGAGTGCGCCGCGCCGGTGTGAGCTCATCACGGTGGGGCAGGCACGCGCCTCACCGACGGCCTGTGCTGGGGTCCCGGTGCGTTGACCTGTGGGCCGACCCCGAGTGTCCGAGCGCACGACATCTGCCGGAACTTCGCGAGGCGTCGGTACAAATTCGCGCCACGATTGGAGCAGCCGCATGAAACAGCCCGCCACCAGCCGCATCAGCCAGCACCTTCGCACGATCGTCGACGAGGTCGAGCAGATCCTGCACTCGATGTCCAACGAGGCCGTCAGTCGCGCAGACGAACTGGGTGCCCGGGCAGGGAGGCAGCTCCACGACGCCCGCGACCGCCTGGGTGCGATGGAGGCGCAGACTTCGCGGCAGTTGCGGCGAGCGGGCCGGGAGACCAGGGGCTACGTCGGCGATCATCGCTGGCAGGCGCTCGCGGGAATGACTGCCTTGGCGCTGGCTGCGGTAGTGCTCTCGCGCAGGCGCCGCTGATCCCCATAAGCCGTTAATGGGCCGCTTCATGCCGTCCGCCGCGTTGTTGAGGTACGGCGGGAGCGCGCATCTTGCGGCTGCTGCTCCGGCCGCGCCAGCGGTGGAGAACACGACCTGCTGCCGACCGGAGCATCGACGCGCGCCGCCGCCCAAGGGATGCGCGGTCGCCCAGGACCAAGTGAATGCCATTTTCGTCTCGTTTCAGCCCGTCGCTCATGGGCGTTGTCGTACTGGTTGCCGTCACTGCGGCCGCAGCGATATGGCTGTTAGTGCAGGAACCGTCGCTGGCCGCAGCAGTGGCGGCGACGGGCTCCATCGCGGCAATCCTGGCGATACTCGCGCGCGCGGTTCGGCCCACCCATCGCGATGCGGCGCCCGCGCCAGGAGATCGTTCCGGGCAACCGTTACAAGTGGCGCTGCAGGATCTGGAAATCGCCAACCGTGCTGCGCGCATGGGGCAATGGGAATGGCGCCTGGGCAATGACTCGATCTGGTGGTCCCCCGAGGTATGCGAGCTTCATGGCGTCAGCGGCGACTCGGTCCCGCGGAGCATCGGTGAAGCCCTGGCGCTGGTGCACCCGGATGACCACGCGCGGATATTGCAGATGGCGCAGCAGGCACGGCAGGAAAGCGGCATCCAGGCAACCCACTTCCGGATCCGGCGCCCTGACGGTGGCGTGCGCAGTATCGCGGCAGAAGCGACCGCGATCGAGGTCGCCCCTGGCGATGTCGTGATTCGCGGCGTGCAGCGCGATGTCACCGAGCTCACGCAGTTCCGCCGGCGGCTGCAGCTGGCGGAGGCGCAACATCGTTTCCTGTTCGAGCACAGCCCGGTCCCGATGTGGGTATTCGACCGCGACACGTTGCAGTTGCTCGCCGTCAACGAGGAGGCATCCCGCAAATTCGGCTACGACGTGGACGACGAGCCCGGATCGCTGGTCATGCAGGATTTCAACCGCCTTGAGCATCCTGCTGTGCATCGGGCCAGGCAGCACGGCGCGTCCGATCGCGAGGAAGATGCGGTATGGACCTACCAACGCGAAGACGGCACGACGCTGCATACGGTGCTGGATTCGCAGGAGCTGGACTTCGAAGGCAGGCCGGCACGGCTGGTCGCCGCCCAGGACGCCAGCGATCAGCAGCGTGCCGAAAATCTGTACCGGCTCGTCGCGGCCGCCACCAACGACGCCATCTACGAGTGGGACATCAGCCGCAACGCCCTGTGGATCAGCGAAGGCTTCTTCCAACGCCTCGGCTACGAGCGCATGGACTCCGCGCCGACCATCGACATGTGGAAGTCGCGCATCCATCCCG
>JAHWKC010000263.1 GCA_019348095.1 Pseudomonadota bacterium
AGCTCATACGCCAGGGCAGGCGGTGGCAGAACACGCCGCGGAACGCAACGACGAAGGCCAGGCAGGAGGCGAGCTGCAGCACGGCGGCGGCGAGCAGCCAGCCGGCCGCGGCGTCGGCCAGGCGCTCGCGGGTGCGGCTGACCCCGGCCTTGATCATGCGCCCGAAGAACAGCCCGATGTAGCCGATCAGCATCGCCACCAGCGCCGCCATCAGCACCGCGGCTGCGCCACGGCTGTCTCGCCCGCCGAGGCGGCCGTAGATCAGCACCTTGCGGCCGATCAGGGCCAGCATCATGATCCCGAACAACACCCCGATCAGCCGGATGTTGAGGCGCATGTCGCCGTTGAGGATGTGGCTGAACTCGTGGGCGATGACGCCCTGGAGCTCGTCCCGGTTGAGTCGCTCGAGCGCGCCGCGGGTCACCGCGACTACCGCGTCGGCCGGCGAATAGCCGGCCGCGAACGCATTGATCGCCGCCTCGTGCTCGAGTACGTAGACCTTTGGCACGGGTACGCCGGCGGCGATCGCGATCTCCTCGACCACGTTGCGCAGCCGGCGCAGGTTGAGATCGGCCGTGTCCTCGGGCACCGGCACGCCGCCCATCTGCAGCGCCACCGGCTCGCCGCCGCCGCGAAGGCTGGCGATGCGGAACAGCGAGCCCAGGCCCACCACCGCCAGCGTGCCCACGGTCGCGGACACCAATGTGCCAGGGCTGTAACCGAGCGCGAACACCACCACGACGTTCACCGCCAGCACCATGCCGAGCACCGCCAGGCCGAACAGGACCATCAGCCGGGTGGAGACGCGGCGTGCCTGCGCCTGGTGTTCGAAGAAGTTCATGCCGCCACCGGTTCGCGGCCGCCGGCAGTCAGAACTGCACCTTCGGGGCCTCGCGCACCTCGGCGCGGTCCTCCGGAATGTCCAGCAGCGCGGCCGGCGCGAAGTTGAAGTTGTTCGCCACCAGACTGGAGGGGAACACCTCGCGCTTGTTGTTGTAGGCCATCACCGAGTCGTTGTAGGCCTGCCGCGAGAACGCGACCTTGTTCTCGGTGCTGGTCAGCTCCTCGGTGAGCTGCATCATGTTCTGGTTGGCCTTGAGGTCCGGATAGGCCTCCACCACGACCATCAGCCGGCTCAAGGCCCCGTTGAGCGCGCCCTGGGTCTGCGCCAGCTCGGCCATCGCCGCCGGGTCGCCCGGGCTGGCCTTGGCCGCCGAGAGCCCCGATTGCGCCGCGTTGCGCGCGTTGACCACTGCTTCCAGCGTTTCGCGTTCATGAGAAAGGTAGGCCTTCGCGGTCTCGACCAGGTTCGGGATCAGGTCGAAGCGGCGCTGCAACTGCACGTCGATCTGGGCGAAAGCGTTCTTGTACGCATTGCGTGCGGTGACCAGGCCGTTGTAGATCCCGACCAGCCAGAAACCCAGGAGTGCGACGACCACCAGCAAAATGATGAAGCTGAACATGTTTGCTCCCCAAACCCTTGAAGGTCGACGTTATGATCGAACGTCGATCTAGCATACGCAGGCGCTGCAATTGATGAAAGACGACGCAACCCGCCGGGTGCGCGCGATCTGGCGCATCGGCACCACCGCCTTCCTTCTGACGCTGACCCTCGGGTCGGCTGCGCAGCAGGGTCCGCTGCGCGGCACGCTGCCGGCACCGGCCGCGAGTCTGGCTGCCGCCGAACCCACCGCGCCCCCCGCGAACGCACCCGCGTCCGCAATGGCAGCAACGGCGGCGCTCAAGTCATCCACCCAGCTCAGCAGCCCGGCCGCCGAACCCCTGCCTCCGGCACCACTGGCAATGCCGCTGGCGGAGGATTTCGACGTACGCCGGTTCGAGGCGATGGCCCAGCAGCTGGTCGCCGACCAGCGGGTGCCGGGTATCGCCATGGCGATCGTGCACAACGGCCAGGTGCTCAGCGCGCGCGGTTACGGGGTCACCGACGTGCAGGCGGCCGAGCCGGTCGATGCCCACACCGTGTTCCGCCTGGCGTCGCTTTCGAAAGGATTCGCCGGCACCATGGCCGGCCTGCTGGTCAACGATGGCACCCTGCGTTGGGACAGCAAGCTGACCCAGTACCTGCCGGGCTTCCGCCTGCGCGATCCGGAGGCCGCCGGGCGGATCACCGTGGCCGACCTGCTGAGCCACCGCGTCGGACTGAACCACCACGCCTACGACCGCCAAGTCGAGGCTTACGTCGACTACCGCACCCTGACCACCAAGCTCGCCGACGCGCCGATGGCATGCCAGCCGGGCACTTGTTACCGCTATCAGAACGTCGCTTTCAGCCTGATTGGCGACATCGTGTTCGCCGCGACCGGCGACTTCTACGACCAGGAAGTGCAGCGACGGATCTTCAAGCCACTGGGAATGAATGATGCCAGCCTCGGCCTTGACGGCATCACCTCCAGCGCGAGCTGGGCACGGCCGCACGTCCGCACCCGCGGCGGCTGGGTCTCGGTGATGCCCAAGTCCACCTATTACGAGCTGGCGCCAGCCGCCGGCGTCAACGCCAGCGCCAGCGACATGGCGCAATGGCTGCTGGCGCAGACCGGCCACCGCGCCGACGTGGTGTCCGCGCCGTTGCTGGCGACCCTGCATTCGCCGCTGGTCGATACGCCCGGCGAGATCCGTGGTTCGTCCTGGCGCCGGGACCGGCTTGGCGCCGCAGGCTACGGCCTGGGCTGGCGCGTCTACGACTATGCCGGCCATGATCTGGTTTTCCACGGTGGCGCGGTACAGGGCTATCGCGGCCTGATCGCGATGTTGCCCGAGCGCGATCTCGGCATTGCGGTGCTATGGAACGGTGAGAGTTCACTGCCCTCGGGCCTGCTGCCGACGATCCTCGACCGCGCCATCGGCATGCCGGCGAACCAGCGCTGGCTGGACATCGACTTCGACGACCCGACACTGTTCGTCGACGCCGACAGCCCGCGCGAGCCGCAGCCGCAGAAGAACAAGATCGGCAGCAACGCCACCCGGGCAACCGCCGCGCCGAACTGAACCGCGTCATCTCCACCGGATGCCGGCAGCGATCTAGGAGCGGGCCATGCCCGCGATCGGGGCAACCCGGCGGCGGGCTTCGCGCCCATGGGGCGCTCCTACCGGGGCGCTGCGCCGTGAGCGGCACGCCAACGCGGCGTGGGGCCCCGGTGGACGACGCCGCACCGGCACATCGCCGATAAAAAAACTCTCCCCCCGCCTGGGCTGCGGGGAGAGAGTCGGATTACAGCGACTACGGTATCGGGAACTTCTTAGATCATCGGTGCCGGGGTCGCCGGCATCGTGGTCGGAGCGGTCTTCTTGGGCGAGCGCTTGCTTGCCTTGCGAGCCGCCGGCTTCTTTGCGGCCGTCTTCTTGGCAGCCGGCTTCTTGGCGGCCGACTTCTTCGCTGCCGGCTTCTTGGCAGCCGACTTCTTGGCTGGCTTGGCGGCCTTCTTGGCAGCCGACTTGCGGGCTACTTTCTTCGTGGCCTTCTTGGCGCCGGTCTTCTTGGCGGTCTTCTTGGCGCCGGTCTTCTTGGCCGGACGCTTGGCTACCTTCTTGGTGCCTTTCTTGGCTGCCGACTTCTTGGCGACCTTCTTGGTGGTCTTCTTCGCTGCCGGCTTGCGGGCTACCTTCTTGGCGGCCTTCTTCGCGGTCTTGCGGGCAGGTGCCTTCTTGGCGACCTTGCCCGTGCTCTTCTTGGCGGCCGACTTCTTGGCGACCTTCTTGGTCGCCTTCTTGGCTGTCTTCTTGGCGGCCTTCTTGGCAGCGGGCTTTCTTGCCGACTTGGAAGCGGTCTTCTTCGCCGTTTTCTTCGCTACCTTCTTCGTCGTCTTCTTGGATGCCGACTTCTTTACAGCCTTCTTTGCCGCCGACTTCTTGACTGCCTTGCGACCGGCGCTTTTCTTCACTGC
>JAHWKC010000264.1 GCA_019348095.1 Pseudomonadota bacterium
CGACGCCCGCGGTGTCCCGCTCGCCCGGCACCTGCAGCGCGCCCCGCAGGTCGTGCTCGTGGGTGGTCAGGTCAAACACGACCTGCGCGGCCGGCATCGCGTCCATCGCGAGCAGCGCCTCGCGCAGAGCAGGGGCCGTCGCTTCCCACTCGGCCAGCAGCGCGTCGACGTCGTGCCCGCGCCGCACGGTGTGCCAGCCGGTTACCACGAGCTCGAACCGCGAGCGCGGCTGGTGGACCACCACCACCGAACACTTGAGTGAAACCTGGCGGCAGGCCCGGCTGTTTTCACGCATGCAGGCCCCACGATGAGCGGCGCGGTGGCGATCTTCGTCAAGACGCCCGGCCATTCGGCTGTCAAGAGCCGGCTGGCGGCCGACCGCGGCGAGGGCTACGCGCAGGCGTGGTACCGGCATGCGGCGGCGGCGGTAGCTTCGGTGGCCCGCGTTGCGCAGGCGCGTCACGGCCTGACCGCTTACTGGGCCGTGGCCGAGCCAAAGGCGCTGGACGAGTGGCCGGAGCTGCCGGCACTCGCGCAGGGTGGCGGCGGTCTCGGCGAGCGGATGGCACGCGTGCACGCGCGACTGGTCGCGCGCCATGGCTCCGGCTTGCTGATCGGCGCCGATGCGCCGCAGCTGACTGTGCAGCTGCTGGGCGAAGCAGGCGAGTGGCTGGACGCAGCGTCGCCGCGGCTGGCGCTGGGGCCGGCGAGCGATGGCGGATTCTGGATGTTCGGCGCCAACATGTCCCCGCCGTTGCCGGCCTGGACCCAGGTGCGCTACAGCGCCGACGACACCGCCCGGCAGTTCCGGCGCAACATGGAAGCGCTCGGCGCCTGGCGCACGCTGTCGACCCTGACCGACGCCGACCACGGCCGCGATCTGCCGGCGGTGTTGCACGCCCTGGAAACGCTGCCGGAGCCTACCGCCGAGCAGCGGGCGCTGGCCGACTGGATGGGCGAGCAGGAGCGCGCAGGCGAGGACGCATCCGATGCTTCCGCGAGATATTTTCTTGCTCGTCGTCGCCGCGAAGGCGGGGATCCAGTGCCGCCGCGCGCCGACACGCCAAGGTCGCGAGGTTCCCGCGCTCGCGGGAATGACGAAGTCGATCGCGCGCCTCCCGTGGCGGCCGCACCCGGCCGGAGCCGTGCATGAACGGCCTCGACTTCATCCTCGAGCACGAGCCGACGCTGCGGTTGGGTTGTTTCATCGCGGTGCTGCTGTCGCTCGCGATCGCCGAGCGCCTTTGGCCGGCGCGCGGCGATGCACGGCCGGCTCGGCGGCAGCTCGCCAACCTCGGCCTGGTGGCACTGGACACCGCTGTGCTGCGACTGGCCTTTCCGCTACTCGCGGTGGTATTGGCGATCGAGGTCGACGCGCGCGGCGGCGGGCTGTTTGGCGCGATCGGCGCGCCGCTGTGGGTCGAGATCGTGCTCGCGCTGTTGCTGTTCGACCTGGCGCTGTACTGGCAGCACCGGCTGCTGCACTCCATCGCGCTGCTGTGGCCGCTGCATCGCGTGCACCACAGCGACACCGCCTTCGACGTCACCACCGGCGTGCGCTTCCATCCGGTCGAGATCGCGCTGTCGATGGCGATCAAGCTCGCCCTGGTACTGCTGCTGGGGCCGCACCCGGTGGCCGTGGTGATCTTCGAGGTGCTGCTGTCGGCATCGAGCCTGCTGACCCATGCCGACTTCGCCCTGCCGTCGCGGGTGGACCGCGTGATGCGCTGGTTCATCGTGACCCCGTCGATGCACCGCATCCACCACTCGATCCGCCGCGAGGAGACCGACAGCAACTACAGCTTCAACCTGTCGCTGTGGGACCGGGTGTTCGGCAGCTACCGGGCATGTCCGAAACAACCCGAGCGCGAGATGCCGATCGGCCTGCCGCAATGGCGCGACCCGGCCGCGCTAGGCTTGTGGCCTTTGTTGCTGCAACCGTTCCGGCGCCCGCCCGCCGCGTCGGCACCCACCGACAGCAACGCCCGCGAGGAGGACCGATCGAATGCGTGACACCTGGCCGATGCTGCGCGACAGCGACTTCCCGCCGATCCGGCGCGACCGGCTCGACACGCTGCAGCTCAACCTGGGCTACCTGTGCAATCTCAGTTGCATCCATTGCCACGTCGCGGCCGGGCCGCATCGCAAGGAGCTGATGGACCTGGAAACGGTCGAGCTGGCGCTGCAGGTGGCGCAGCGGCAATCGATCGGCACGCTCGACCTGACCGGCGGCTCGCCGGAGATGAATCCGCACTTCCGGACCCTGGTGAGCCAGGCACGCCGCGCCGGGTTGAAAGTGATGGACCGGCTCAACCCGACGATCATGCGCGAGCCGGGCTTTGAGTGGGTCGGCGAATTCCTCGCGGGCCACGCGGTCGAGGCGGTCGCATCGCTGCCCTGCTACAGCCAGGCCAACGTCGACGAGCAGCGCGGCCAAGGCGTGTTCGAGGCCTCGATCAGCGCGCTGCAGACGCTCAACGCGCTCGGCTATGGGCGCGAGGGCAGCGGCCTGGTCCTGAACCTGGTCTACAACCCCAACGGCGCGTTCCTGCCGCCGGAGCAGCAGCGACTGCAGGCCGACTACAAGCGCCTGCTCAGCGACAACTTCGGCATCGTGTTCAACCAGCTGTTCGCGCTGGCCAACATGCCGATCCAGCGCTACGGCTCATGGCTGCTGTCGAAGGGCCATTTCGCCGCGTACATGGGCACGCTCAAGGACGCCCACCGCGCCGACAATCTGGACGGCGTGATGTGCCGCTCGCTGATCAGCGTCGACTACCAGGGCTACCTGTACGACTGCGACTTCAACCAGATGCTGCACCTGCCGCTGGGTGCGACCGATGCGGCCGTCCCCGGCCAGGACCGGCCGCACCTGCGCGACCTGCTCGACGCCCCGCTGCCGCGGCGGATCGCCACCGCCCAACACTGCTACGGCTGCACCGCCGGCCAGGGCTCCAGCTGTGGCGGCGCGCTGCATTGACATCCACTGTCGTCCCTCCGGAGAAACCGCATGAATACAGTAGCCGTCACCGTTCCCCGCCATCTGCCGATGGCGCTGTTCCTGATCCGCGCCAGCATCGTGCTGATGCTGGCGCCATGGATTGCCGACAAGTTCCTCAACCCCGGTCATGCCATCGCGGTGTTCGAAGGCTTCTACGGCCTCGGAGGCATCGCCGAACCGCTGGTCTATGCGATCGGCATCGCCCAGGTCCTGCTGGTGCTGTGTTTCGCGCTCGGCGCCCTGCGCACCTGGAGCTACGGATTGGTCACCCTGATGCACGCCGGCTCGACCTTTTCCTCGTGGCAGCAGTACCTCAACCCCTTCGAAGGTGCCAACCTGCTGTTCTTCGCCGCCTGGCCGATGCTTGCGGCCTGCATCGCGCTGTTCCTGTTGCGCGACTATGACCAGCTGCTGAGCGTGGAGCAAAGGCGCCGCTGAGCACGACGGCACGCCGCGTTCCGCTCCCGCGTGGCTGGAGCGGAACGCGGCGGGTTTGAACCAGACTCGCGGTTGCCGATGAGGCCGCGCCCAGCCGGTAGTCCCGCAAACGGGGTGCCGCGGCCGCACCGTACAATTCCGGTCGATGACCGCCGCAACCGCCATTCCGCCGTCGCAACTGCGCCTGTCCGTCGCGCCAATGATGGACTGGACCGAACAGGTCTATATCGCGGGTTGATCGGATTGGTCCGCACATGGTACGCATGCCCGCCGCTCTGAGTCATCGCGTTGGTGACAAATCCGTTGGGCTCCGCGGCGAGGCGTTAAGGCGGGACGTGCGCCAGATGATGCCACCGATCGGTGTCAGCCTGCCTGCTCTGCGCGGAATCATCCTCGCGTTCAAAGTCAGGCGCGGAGGCGCACTGGAAGCGGGTGGAGCGTGCGTCTGG
>JAHWKC010000265.1 GCA_019348095.1 Pseudomonadota bacterium
AGCAGGCGCCTCCGCTTTAGCTGTAGGAGCGGCTTCAGCCGCGATCCCGTGGGCCGGCGTTCACGGCGCGCCGGGACACCCGCGCGCCGGACAAGACCAAGCTGGACTAGCAAGCCCAGCGCTTCTTTATTCCGGAGATATGACGCTGCAGCGAGCCCGCTTTCTCAGGAGCCCGCGTGGCTGCGGTTGGAAATCAGATCGCGGCTGAAGCCGCTCCTACACGGACTCGGTCAGCGCGACGCGGTGGTCGGCGTTCCCCATCGGGAGTCTGTAGCCCGGCAGGCTCGGGGTCGTCTCCTCGCCCATTCCGGCACCGGCCAGCATCGCATCCAGCCTGGACCAGACGTAATCAGCATGGCTGCCAGCCCCTTCGCGGATGAGATCGGCGCGCACACTGAAGGTGATCCAGAATGCTTCCGGGTCCGGCTGCGTGGACATCATGGCGGGAAGGAACCGCTCCAGTGAGTCCAAGCTTTCCTTGAGTCGTTCGAGTGTGGCCATGGGTTACTTATGCGCTTTTGGCCGTTATGGCCGAATGAAAACGGGGCCCGTGATCCCCGGCGTTGCGGGCGGTTGTTCACGTTGGCCCAGGGCACCCGCATCGCGGGGCCCGGGGATCAGTAGCGCAGGCGCGAATCGATGTGCACTGCGTCGACCGACAGCACCGCCAAGTGCCCGTGATCGGGATGCCGGGGATTGATCAGGACGTTGTACTCGCGCGGTGACAGGGCACTGGGCACCTTGAGCGCCAGGGAATCCTCATCTGCCCACCACCGGTCGCCGATTTCCTGCACATGACTGCGGTATGGCCGCTCCTTCCAGTCCTGCGGCAGGTCGCGGCCGGCCGACTGCACGCAGCTGGCAGGCAAGGTGGCAATCACCATCACCAGTTCGTCCGGCGTCTCGCCCTCCAGGTGGGCGAGATACTCCAGCACCGCGCCGGCCGGAGACAGGGAGGCATAAACCGCCTTGTCGTGCGCGGAGGTCCAGCGCCCGGAGCGGTAGGCCTGGGCCAGCGAGAACGGCTCTTCGGCGCGTTCCCTGGCAACAACCCGGTACACGGCACACTGGGCGCGCTGACCGGCTTCGGATTCGCCGGCCTCCGCCGTCGCGACCGGCACCGAACTTGCTGGCGGATCACTGGCCGGGAAAGTGTCTTCCAGCGCGTGATCCAGCCGCTCCTGCTTGGCGCGGTCCGGCGGGAGTGCGGTCATGGCGCAGTGGTGCCCTCGCCGGCATCAGAAGGCGCCGGTTCGGTCTGGTCCGTCTGGTCGACAGGGCTCATCGGATCGGGCGGTGTCTGCCGGTCCAGCGCGTCGGACATCGCTTCGCAGTCGATGCGATCCTGGCCGCTCAGGCCCATGCAGCGCTGGTCGGTCGCACCAGCTGGTGGCGCCATCTCCACCCGGGCGTCGGACTGGGCCGGTGTCGTTGCGGCGGGCATCACCGTGCTGTCGGCCGCCCGGGACTCGTCCTGGTCGACCTGCGCCACACGTCGATCGCAGGCTGCCAACACGACCAGCATGGTCAGACTCAATACAAGCGGCTTCATCAGGAACTCCCGTGGCGGCGTCGGTGGGCTTGCGGCAGGTATAGCAACGGGAATCTCGCAATGTACGTGCCAGTCGCCCGGCTCGCGCTGTCGGCGTCCCTTACGCCCGCATTTCAAGAGCATCGTGAAAACTTTGCACGGCGGCGAAAGATTTGATCGTCGGTGTCTCGCTGAACATCCGCGCCGGGCGCTCGCATCGGGTCGGAGTCGCTGGCACGCCTCTTGCGGCGCTTCTTGCTGAAGACGCTTCTTGGTTCGAGTGCTATGGCTCGCATGCTGCTCGGGTGGTTGTCTGGATGTTCCCGCCCGACTGACAGCAGCCTCGCCAGACGCAGCGACCGGAGCGAGCGGCGGACGGTTCCGCCGACAGCGATGGGGATGTGCCGTGTATCAGCAAAACGCGCGCTGGAACGCAGTTGACTACATCGAAACCGATCACCGGCTGGTCGAGGCTTTGTTCGAGGAATTCGAGCAGACCGCCAGTGATGACGACGCGGCAAAGGTGCTGGAGCGGCTGCTGACCCGCCTGGCCCTGCACGGGCAACTTGAACATGCCCTGCTCTACCCGGCGCTGCGCCGCTTCGGACCGGCGCTCGGCCGCAGCATCGACGAGGCCGAACGCGACCACGCGGCGCTGGACGAGTGCATCGCCCAGATCCTGGAGGACAACGAACAGCGACGCCCGTGCAGGGCCCGGGTGTCGGTACTCAAGCAGTACGTATCCGGACACGTTCAGCGCGAGGAGACGCACCTGCTGCCGATGGCACGCATCTGCGGCATCGACCTGGAGGCGCTTGGCGACGCGCTGTACAGCCGTCACCAGCGACTGCTGGCGTTCGGCCTGACACCGGGCGTGTCCGCACAGGGCGGGATGCCCGCGCACGCCGCAGCCCGTCCCCCTGCCCGACCCATCCACCCATAGGAGCCGTCGATGCCCGATCCATCCGCCTCGGACAAGCAACCGCCACAATCGCAAGACCATCAGCCCGGCGAGCAGTCGGCGATGAGGCCGACCCCGGAAACCATTCGCGACAGCTATCTCGGCAGTGGCCGGCTCAAGGGCCGATCCGCGCTGGTGACCGGCGGCGACAGCGGCATCGGGCGGGCGGTCGCGGTGCACTTCGCGCGCGAGGGCGCCGACGTGGCGATTGCCTATCTGGAGGAAACCGACGACGCCCGCGAGACCGAGCGGATGATCCGCGCCGAGGGCGGGAAGTGCCTGCTGCTGCCCGGCGACCTCGGTCATGAGGACGCCTGCAGGCAGGCGGTGGCAAGCACGGTGGAAGCCTTTGGAGGGCTCGACATCCTGGTCAACAACGCGGCCGAGCAACACGCGGTCGACTCGGCCGGGGAACTGACCGCCGAGCAGGTCGAGCGAACCTTCCGGACCAACATCTTCGCGTACATCTACATGGCCAAGGCCGCGCTCGAGCACCTGCCCGAGGGCGGCGCAATCATCAACACCGGCTCGGTCACCGGAGTGCGCGGCCACAAGACGCTGCTCGATTACGCCGCGACCAAGGGCGCGATCCATGCCTTCACCTTTTCGCTGGCACAGGCGTACGCCGAACAAGGCATCCGGGTCAACGCGGTCGCACCGGGCCCGATCTGGACGCCGCTGATTCCGGCGAGTTTCCCCGAGGACAAAGTCGCGCAGTTCGGCGGCTCCACGCTGATGAAACGCGCCGGGCAGCCGTCGGAACTGGGGCCGGCCTACGTTTTTCTGGCCTCGGAGGAGGCCTCGTTCATCACCGGTCAAATCATCCACATCAATGGCGGAGGACACATCAGTGCGTGATCAACATCTGGGTTCCGAATTCAAGGCCGTCGCTGAGGAAGCGATGCATCTGGGCATGCGATGCGCGAAAGCGGGTCGCGACTGGCTAACCGGCAGGAGAGACGAGATGGGCCGACGAGATCAAGGCGAAGAACAACGTTATGCACAGGAGGACGCGCGCCGCGGCGGCAGGCAGAGCCAGCACATGCACGGCAGTTCGCCCAATCAGCCGCGCGGACGCAACCAATGGAACGACCCCTCCTCGCGGCACGGACAGGAGGCTAGCCACGGCAGCGACTGGGACCGTGATATCGGCGATGTGAGCGGCGGTTCCGGCCGCGAGTACGGCCACAGCAACTACAGCGACGGCGGCTACGACCAGGGCACGCACTCGCAGCAGGATCCCTGGCAGAGCCCGCGCTCGCAGCACGCCGGTGGCGGGTCGGACCAGCATTCACAGGGCCGCTCGGACATACCCGGCGCCGGCATGCAGGGTTCCGGAAGGAACCAGGCATACAGCCAACATGGTGAGG
>JAHWKC010000266.1 GCA_019348095.1 Pseudomonadota bacterium
GCAGGCTGTGCGCCGATGGCCACGCCGCTGCCCGTCACGACCGTTACAATCGAAACCAATTCGCCGTACGGCGCTTCGATTGCGGGGTCCCATGAAGCTCGGTTCACTCAAGGAAGGCGGCCGCGACGGCACGCTCATCGTCGTTTCGCGCGATCTCACGCGCGCCGTGCGCGCCACTGGCATCGCCGATACGTTGCAGCGCGCACTCGAGGACTGGACGAACACGGCGCCACGCCTCAATGCACTGTCGGATTCGCTCAATGAGGGGCGTGCGGAGGGTGCGTTCGATCTCGACGTCGCCGCGCTCGCGGCACCGCTGCCGCGCGCATACGAGTTCGTCGACGGCAGCGCCTACCTGCCGCATGTGGAACGCGTGCGCCGTGCACGCGGTGCTGAAGTGCCCGAGAGCTTCTACACCGACCCGCTGATGTACCAGGCGGTCAGTGCCGGGTTCTACGGCCCGCGCGATCCGGTGCGGGTGGTCAGCGAGGACCACGGCATCGACCTGGAAGCCGAGCTGGTGGTCGTCACCGACGACGTGCCGATGGCGGTCACGCCGAAATCGGCCGCCGCCCATATCCAACTGGTGGGACTGGTCAACGACGTCAGCCTGCGCGGACTGATCCCCGGCGAGCTGGCCAAGGGCTTCGGCTTCCTGCAGTCCAAGCCGCGCTCGGCGCTGAGTCCGGTGTTCGTGACCCCCGACGAGCTCGGTGACGCCTGGCGCGACAACAAGCTCCATCTGCCGCTGCTGACACACGTCAATGGCGAGTGGTTCGGCGCCCCGGAAGCCGGCGTCGACATGCAGTTCGATTTCGCCCAGCTGGTGGCGCACGCCGCGCGGACGCGGCCGCTCTCGGCCGGAACCATCGTCGGTTCCGGCACCGTCGCCAACCAGGACACCTCGCTGGGCGCGTCGTGCTTCGCCGAGCGCCGCACCGTGGAGACGCTGGAGCATGGCAAGCCGCTGACGCCGTTCATGAAGTTCGGCGACCGCGTGCGCATCGAGGTGCTCGATCACGACGGTCGCAGCTTGTTCGGCGCCATCGAGCAGCGCATCGAACGTCAGGCCGCGCCCTGATGCGCCGGCGGACGGGGGGCAGCTGAAGTGAGCGGCGGGCATGACCGGCCGGCACCGGCAGCGGGCTCTGCGCAAGCTGGTGGCGTGAGCGACCAACTGCGGCTGTATTCGTACTGGCGATCGAGCGCGGCCTACCGGGTGCGCATCGGCCTGAACCTCAAGGGCCTGCCCTACGAGACCGTGCCGGTGCACCTGGTGCGCGATGGCGGCCAGCAGCACACCGCCCAGTTCCGCAAGGCCAACCCGCAAGGGCTGGTGCCGGTGCTGCAGCACGGCAACCGCATGCTGCGGCAGTCGGTCGCGATCCTGGAATACCTCGACGAGACCTGGCCGAGCCCACCGCTGCTGCCGGTGCTCGGCCGCGACCGCCAACGCGTGCGTTCGTTGTCCCAGCTGCTCGCATGCGACATCCACCCGCTCAACAACCTGCGCGTGCTGCAGCACTTCGAGCACACCTGGAACGTGCCGCAACCCGAACGCGACGACTGGGTGCGGCACTGGATCGTCGAGGGCTTCGGCGCATTCGAGGCGATGGTCGCCGGCCATCCCTCCACCGGCGAGTACTGCGAGGGCAACACCCCGACCCAGGCCGATTGCTGCCTGGTTCCGCAGGTCTACAATGCGCGCCGGTTCGGCGTGACGGTCGAGGACTTCCCGACGATCGCACGCATCGACCGCGCCTGCCTGGCGCTGCCCGCGTTCGACCGGGCCCGACCCGAGCGGCAGCCCGACTGCCCGACCCCGCAGTAGCCGATTCTCCGCCGACATCGCAGTGCGCGGGCTTGGGGGGCGGCTCACGCGGCCGGAAAAGCTCGCGGCTGAAGTCGCTCCTACAAAACCTCGGCTCCCAGCTGGCTCTAGGAGCGGCTTCAGCCGCGAACCCCGGGCCAGCGCTGCCGCGACCGGTTCGGAAAGCCCACGCGGCGCTAACCTGATTGCCGCGATACTGGCAATGACGCAAGCCGCGCCGCTGACGAGCGCTCCATGCAGACCCAGGACACCACAACTTCCCAGCCGGCCGAGGCCGACGACCCCGGCGCGATCGAGCGCCTGCAGGCCTTGCAGCAGCGCTTGGCGCAGAGCTGGCCGGCGAAATTCGTCCGGCGCTTCATCGACTACGACATCCTCGCGCTGGCCGCGGCGCTGGCTTTCTATACGCTGCTGTCACTGGCGCCGCTGGTGTTGATGCTGCTGTGGCTCACCACCGCGCTGTATCCATCGGCCCAGGAAGAATTCTTCCGCCAGGTGGGCCTGCTCGCCGGCGCCCAGGTCGAGGACACCGCGCGGCTGATCGTGGCCAATGCCGAGGATCGGCCGGGCGCCGGTTCGATGGCGGCGCTGCTGGGCACTGTCGCGTTGCTGTTTGGCGCCTCGATCGTGTTCGGCCAACTCCAGGTGGCGCTGAACCGCGTGTTCCGCAGCGATGCCAAGCGCCTCGGCGGCATGGTGGCGTGGCTGCGCAAGCGCCTGCTGTCGTTCGGCATGGTGGTGAGCCTGGGCTTCCTGCTGGTCGTGTCGATGGCGGCGCAGGCGGCGCTGCAGTTGCTGATCGCCTACGTGCCAAACCTTCTGCCGGTGATCGCCGCGGCGGTCTCGTTCGTGCTCTATGGCATGGTGTTCGCGCTGATGTACCGGCTGCTGCCGGACCGGCCGGTCAGCCGGCGCCGGGCCCTGCTCGGGGGTGCGCTGACGGCGGTGATGTTCATGATCGGACGCTGGGCGATCGGGCTGTACCTGGGCCAGGCCGATCTGGGCACCGCGTACGGGCCCGCCGGCGGCCTGGTGATCCTGCTGGTGTGGATGTACTACTGCGCGGTGGTGTTCCTGCTGGGCGCGCTGGTCACCGCGATGTTCGACGAGCGCGCACGGGTCAAGCGCCGGCTGGAAGACGAATGCGCCGCGGCGGGGGTATCGCCGGAAACCTTGCAGGCGCGATGACGCCGATCGCCGGGTGGCATGTTGGACGGGAGCCGCCTCGGACGGCGCGCGTGGCATCCTAGCGGCCGCTTCTCATCCGGATCTTGCGCCCTCGCCGGCACCCGCACGCATGGCCCGCATCCCCGACGCATTCATCGATGATCGCGCCCCGACGACCTGCACGCAGGTCGCGCTGCAACGCGCCGCCGCGCGTCGGCTGGATCCGCTTGTAGGTTTTGAAGGCGTCTGATCGATGGCCCGCATTCCAGACAGCTTCATTGATGATCTATTGGCGCGCTCCGACATCGTCGAGATCATCGGCACGCGGGTGCCGCTCAAACGCCAGGGCAAGGAGTACTCGGCGCGGTGCCCGTTCCATGACGAGCGCTCGCCCTCGTTCACCGTCTCCCCGACCAAGCAGTTCTATCACTGCTTCGGTTGCGGCGCGCACGGCACCGCGATCAGCTTCCTGATGAACTACGACCGGCTCGAATTCCTCGATGCGGTCGAGGAGCTCGCGCGCGGCGCCGGCATGGAAGTGCCGCGCGATACGCAGCAGCGCAACGCCCGCCCCGACAGCCAGGAGCTGTACAACGCGCTGGAGGCCTCGGCGCGATTCTTCCAGCAGCAACTGGCCGCCACCCCGAGTGCGCAGGCGTACCTGGACGGGCGCGGCGTCGATGTCGATACCCGCGCGCGTTTCTCGATCGGCTATGCGCCCGGCGGATTCAACGCGCTGCGCGACGCACTGGGGGCCGACGAGCGCCGGCTCAAGCTGCTCGAGCGCGGCGGCATGTTGTCCAAAAACGACAGCGGCCGGGTCTACGACAAGTTCCGCGAGCGG
>JAHWKC010000267.1 GCA_019348095.1 Pseudomonadota bacterium
CCGGCAGCTTCAGGTAGTGGCGGTCGTCGTTTTCCGGGTCGGGCAGGCGTCCGCCGCGCAGGTTGATCTGGAGCGCCGCGAGCATCCGGTCGGGCAGGGCCAGCGTGCGGTCGCGCGCCTGGCGCGTCCTGATCCACTCGCCGCGGTCGCTGCCATCCTTCACGTGCTTGTTGCACGCCCGGTGCTCGGCGACGGTCGCCTCCCAGCGCGGCTCGTCGCGGCCCTCCGCGCCGTAGTCATGGCCGACGAAGAGACGCGTGTCGGGAGGCAGCGCCAGGATCGCCTGTATCGAGTCCCACAGCTGGCCGGCGTCGCCGCCGGGGAAGTCGGTGCGGCCGCAGCCGTCGATCAGCAGGGCATTGCCGGTGAACACGCGATCGCCTGCGACGATCGCGAAGTGGTTGTCGGTGTGGCCCGGCGTGTGCACCGGATCGAGCTGCAGCCCCCCGAACTGCAGCGGGACGCCGTCCTCGATGCCCACGTCGGCGCACGGCAGCGCATCGAGCGCCGGTATCGCGATGCGGCTGCCGACCTCGCGCCGGAGCAGCGAGGCCGAGGTGATGTGGTCGGCGTGGATGTGCGTGTCGAGCGTCATGACGAGCCGCAAGCCGAGGTCATTGACCGCTTCCAGGTCGCGCTGCCAGGCGGGCATCACCGGGTCAACCAGCACGGCCTCGCCGGTTTCCGCGCAGCCCAGCAAGTAGGTGTAGGTGGAGGACACCGGCTCGAACAGTTGCCGGAAGATCATAGGCCGGGTCATGTTCATCGCGTGGCCTCCTCTCGCCGTACAAGTGCGACGACGGCCGGCTCCAGCGCCGCGAGTCCGGCGGCACGGCCGCGCTCGAGCGCGACATCGAGCGGGCGGCCGCGGTTGAGCGCTTCGTCCAGCGCCACCAGTGCTCCCGCGCGGTTGGAACTCGCGCAGTGGATCAGGACGCCGCCTTCGCGACGCGCCTCGTCGAGCATGCGTCCGAAGCGCTCGACACGTTCGCGGTCTAGGTCGCCTGGACCCGTGATCGGCAGAGACCTGTAGCGCATGCCGAGCCGTGCCGCTTCGGCCGATTCGTCGTAGTCCACTGTTTCACCTGACGCGCGCAGGTCGATCACCGTGCGCACGCCGTCGTGTGCGAGTTGCGCAAGCTCCTCAAGGGTGGGCTGTCCACCCGCGAAGTGGGCGTCGTCAAAGGGAAGGGGCGAGGTCATGTGTCCTCCTGTTGGGGATGTCGGAACGTGGGCGGCGGCGTCACAGCCAGCCGAGTTCGAGTCCGGTGCGGTACAGCATGTAAAGCGCGACTACGACGATCAGGCTGGCGAGCACGAGGTTGAGCGCGCCCTTGCGGTCGGCAAGCCGCGTGGCCACCCGGGTGCCGAACAGGCTGCCGACGGCCCCGCCGCCGATGAAAACGCCCGCAAGCGTCCAGGCGATCAGCCCCGAGCTCGCATAGCTGAGCGCGGTCGTGAGCCCGAACGCGGTGACCGCGACCAGCGACGAACCGACCGCAAACAGGATCGGCATGCCGGTCGAGGCGATGAGGCCCGGCACCACGAGAAAGCCGCCGCCGATCCCGAAGAACCCCGAGAGCAGCCCGGTCGCAGTACCCGACGCCAGCAGCTTGGGTGCGTTGCCGCGGTTGAGCACCACCGCGGGATCGCCTTCGCGTCCGCGCGAGCGGAACATCAGCGCGGCCACGGCCAGCATCAGCAGCGAAAACAGCGCCAGCAGCTGCTGTCCGTCCATCGCCTTGCCGAGCATCGCGCCGAACCAGGCGCCGACCACGCCCGCGGTGGCGAACGCCGCGGCGCACCGCCACTTCACGTTGCGCTTGCGTGCATGATTGGTGAGTCCGATGAGCGCATTGGCGGCGACCGCGAGCGCACTGGTTCCGATGGCCACGTGCGGATCACGCACGCCGACCAAATAGACCATCAGCGGCACCGCGAGGATGGAACCGCCGCCACCGACCAGGCCCAGCGTAAAGCCGACTGCGCTGCCGGCAAGCCCGCCGAGCAAGAACTGCAGCGTGGTCATTGGCCGTCCTCCTGGCTGGCGCAATAGGCGGCGTAGAGCGCATCCAGCACGCCTACCGCCGGCCCTTCTGCCAGCGAGTAGTAGATCGTCTGCGACTCGCGACGCGTCCGCACCAGCGCCATCTCACGCAGCACCGCAAGGTGCTGCGACAGCGCCGACAAGCTCAGGCCGGTGATGGGCTGCAGTTCGCCCACCGACGATTCGCCCTCGACCAGCTGGCACAGCACCAGCAGGCGCGCGGGATGCGCCAGCGCCTTGAGCAGCGCGGCCGCTTCCCCGGCATGACGCGCCATTTCCTCCGGCGAGGGCAGGCTGCGGGCGGTGGATTTCCTGACTGGAGGACCCATGGCGGCTATACTTTAGCAATCGCTTGACAAGGGAAAGTGACGACATTACTTTAGCAGATACTTAAATACAAGGGAGCTCGCAATGAATCCCCTCGTCGAAGGCTTCTACGACACCGCCACGTCCACCTTCACCTACGTCGTCTACGACCAGGACGGCGGCCGCGCGGCGATCATCGACCCGGTGCTGGATTTCGACGCGGCCGCGGCGTGGACCTCCACCGTGTCGGCCGACCGGGTGCTCGAGTTCGTGCGCGAGCACCGGCTGGCTGTCGACTGGATCCTCGAGACGCATGCGCACGCGGATCACCTGACGGCCGCCGCGTATCTCAAGGGCAAGACCGGTGCGAAGCTCGCGATCGGTCACGGCATCACGCAGGTGCAGGCGCGCTTCAAGGCGCTGCTCGGCCTGGAGCCGGAGTTCGCGACCGACGGCAGCGAGTTCGACCGGCTGTTTGCCGACGGCGACACGTTCGGCATCGGCGGGCTCGAGGGCCGTGCGATCGCGACGCCCGGCCACACCGACGACAGCCTGACCTACCTGATCGGCGACGCCGCATTCGTCGGCGACACCGTGTTTGCGCCGGAGACGGGCACCGCGCGCGCGGACTTCCCGGGCGGCGATGCCCGCAAGCTCTATCTCTCTATCCGCAAGCTGTTCGACCTGCCCGACAGCACGCGGTTGTTCCTCTGCCATGACTACCCGTCGGCCGAACGCGAGGCGCGCCCGCAGAGCTCGCCCGACGAGCAGAAACAGCGCAACCTGCATGTCGGCGGACAGGCCGACGAGGACGCCTTTGTCAAAATGCGGACCGAACGCGATGCCACCTTGCCGGTGCCCAAGCTCATCCTGCCCGCGTTGCAGGTGAACATCCGCGCCGGCGAACTGCCGCCGCCGGATGCCAACGGCATCTGCTACCTGCGTCTGCCGCTCAACCAGCTCGGGAGCTCGATGTGACAACCACATGGCTGATCGCCTTGGCGGGGGGCGTGCTGATCGGCCTGTCCGCGACCCTGCTGCTGTGGCTCAACGGCCGGGTCGCCGGCGTCAGCGGCATCCTCAACGGCGTGCTGTTCCCCCGTACCGGCGAGGTTGCATGGCGGGCGATGTTTCTGGCCGGGCTGGTCGCCGCCGCGGGGCTGTACATGGCGCTGGTGCCGGGTGCACCGCTGCCGCGCGCGGACTTCCCGCGCGCCGGGCTGATCGTCGAGGCCGACAGCCGCGCCACCTCCTCGCCGTCGCGCATGAGCAGGAAGGTCGGCAGGGCGTGCACCTTGAGGCGGATGCACACGCGGCGGGCCTTCGGCGCCTCGAGCATGACGACGTTGATGTCTTCGCGGGACTCGGCCAGCTTCTCGACGTGCGGCTTCAGCGCCAGGCACGGCCGGCAGTCCGGTCCCCATACGTCGACGAGCGTCGTGCCGCTCTCGATCAGCTCGTCGAAGTTCTCGCGTGTCGCCT
>JAHWKC010000268.1 GCA_019348095.1 Pseudomonadota bacterium
AAGAGCTCGAGGAGGAGATCGCCAATCTCGGCCAGATGCTTCCGCCCTGGCGTGCCGCGCCTGACAACGCCGAGTTGCTGCGCCCGATCCGCCGGGTGTTCCACACGCTCAAGGGCAGCGGCCGCCTGGTTGGCGCCAAGACCCTGGGCGAGTTCAGCTGGAAAATCGAGAACATGCTCAACCGCGTGCTGGACGGCACGCGCGGGGCCTCTCCGGCCGTGGTCGCGCTGGTCGGGCAAGCCCACGAGGTCCTGCCGCAGCTGCACGCGGCTCTGCATGGCAGTGCATCGATCAGCGCCGACCTGGCTGGAATCGAAGCGGTCGCCGATCGCCTGGCCGCCGGCGAAGAAGCGCTGTACACCGCGCCCGAGCCGGTCGCAACTGCAGTGCTTCCCGAGGAGGGAACTGGCGAGGAGGGAACTGGCGCCTCCGATGGCGATACGGCCGCCGCGGATGGCGAGCAGGCCACGGCAGATGCCTCCGACAGCCCGCAGCACACGCCTGACCAGGCCGATGTACCTGCGCCCGCGGCCGAGGACCTCCCCGGTGTGCCGGCGTCGGTCGACCCGGTGCTGCTGGAAATCCTCGGCACCGAGGTCAACGGCCACCTGGCCACGATCGAGCAGTGGCTTGCCGCCGCACAGGTCGCGCCACGTCCGGCCGACGACCGGCTGCAACGCGCGATCCACACGCTCAACGGCGCCTTCGCGATGACCGAAGTGCCGGTGATCACCGAGATCACCGGGCCGACCGAAGCCTACGTCAAGCGCCTGCTGGCAGCCGGGACCCCGGCGAGTATCGAGGGCGTGGCCGCGATGGCCGCGGTATCGGCGGCCATCGAGCGCACCCTGGGCGCACTGCAGTCGGATAACCCGCGGGTGCCGGTCTTCGAAGGCCTCGCCGACCGCATGGCAGCGCTGCGCGACGAATTACCCGACGCGCGCGTGACGCGACCCTACGAGGACGAGCAGGAAACCTCCCAGGACGCGGCGCCGCAGGACGACGCGGCCTTGACCGCGGTCGACCTGAGCGCGTTCACCGACCTGGCCGATGGCCTCGCATCCGCGCCGGTTTTGGGCGAGGCGAGCGGAGACGCCGAGGGCCTACCCACCCCGGAGGAAGGCGCCGGAGCCGAGCGGCTCGCATCCGACGAAATTCAGGCCGAAGAGATCGATGCGCAACGCATCGAGGCCGAAGCCGATCGCGCCGAAGCGGAAAAGGCCGAAGCGGAAAAGGCCGAAGCAGAACGTATCGAAGCCGAGCGTATCGAAGCCGAGCGGATCGAAGCCGAACGGGTCGAGGCTGAAAAGGTCGAGGCTGAACGTATCGAGGCCGAACGTATCGAAGCCGAACGGGTCGAAGCCGAACGGGTCGAAGCGGAAAAAGCCGAAGCCGAGCGCGCCGAGGCCGAGCGGATCGAAGCGGAAATGGCCGAAGCCGAACGCGTCGAAGCCGAGCGGGTCGAGGCGGAAAAGCTCGAAACCGAGCGCGCGGAGGCAGAGCGCGTGGAGGCGGAAAAGGCCGAAGCAGAACGGATCGAGGCCGAGCGGATCGAGTCCGAACGCGCCGAAGCCGAGAAGGCCGAGACCGAGAAAGCTCGAGCCGAGCAAGCTCAAGCCGAGGCCGAGCGCCTCGCTGAAGAAGAGCGCCTGGAATACGAGCGGCTGGAAGCGGAGTACGCCGAGGCCGACCGCCTGGCGCGCGAGCAAGCCGCCGCCGCGGCGGCCGACCAATCCGATGCGAATGCCGAGGGCGAGCCAGCGACAGAAATCTCGCCTGCCGGCGCTGAAGACACGAGCGCCACCGCGACGGCCGCGCCGACCGCTCCGGCCGAGGCACTCGAGCCCACGCAGGCACCCGACACTGCCGCCGCCAGCCTGCCGGCCCTGACCATCGCCACCGAACAGGACCCGGACGAAGCGCTCGACCTGAGCGACCTCGATCCGGAGCTGGTCGATATCTTCGTCGAGGAAGGCAGCGACCTGCTGGATCATTCCGACGGCCTGCTCGCGCAGCTGCGCGAGGCGCCGGCCGAACGCGAGCCACTGGTCGGCCTGCAGCGTGACCTGCACACCCTCAAGGGCGGCGCACGCATGGCCGGCATCATGCCGGTGGGCGAACTTGGCCATGTCATGGAGTCGCTGCTCGAAGCGGTGGTCGACCAGCGCCGCGAGCTCGGCCATGACGGCATCCCGCTGCTCGAGCGCGGCTTCGACCGCCTGCACGCGATGCTGACCCGGGTCGGTGAGCGTCTGGCGATCGCCATGCCTGAGGCGCTGATCGCCGAGTTCGACGCGCGCTCGCGTGGCGTGGTCAGCCCGGCTGCGGTTTTGGCCGCTGCGCTTGAGGGCGATCAGCCGGCCGCGTCCCAGGATCTCAGGCCGCTGTCGGCACCTATGGGCGACGTTGCCGGCGACGACGAGGACGACATCGGTGTTCGCGCCCCGCAGGAGCAGGTCCGCATCCGCGCCGACCTGCTCGACCGGCTGGTCAACTATGCCGGCGAGGTGGCGATCTACCGTGCGCGCCTGGAGCAGCAGCTCGGTGCATTCCGCGGTGCGATCTCGGAGATGGGCGCGACCAACACGCGTATGCGCGATCAGCTGCGCCGGCTTGAAATCGAGACCGAGGCGCAGATCATCGCGCGCTACCAACGCGAAGGCGACGACGGCGAGCAGGCGTTCGATCCACTCGAGCTGGACCGCTTCTCCAACCTGCAGCAGCTTTCGCGCGCGCTGTCGGAATCGGCGGCCGACCAGAACAGCCTGCAGCTCACGCTCGACGACCTGACGCGCCAGTACGAAACCCTGCTGCTGCAGCAGTCGCGGGTCAGTTCCGACCTGCAGGAAGGCCTCATGCGCACGCGCATGGTGCCCCTGGACGCGCTGCTGCCGCGCCTGCGCCGGGTGATCCGCCAGGCCTCCGGCGAGCTGGGCAAGCACGTCCAGCTCAAGCTCGACGGCGCGCAGGGCGAGCTCGACCGCAACGTGCTCGAGCGCATGACCGCGCCGCTGGAGCACATGCTGCGCAACTCGGTCGCGCACGGCCTGGAGACTTCGGCACAGCGCAAGCAGGCCGGCAAGTCCGAAGAGGGCGTGATCCGCATCGCGGTCCGCCGTGAAGGCTCCGAGGTGGTGCTGGAGGTCGGCGATGACGGCCGCGGCCTGGACCGCGCCGCCATCCGCCGTCGCGGCGAGGAGCGCGGCCTGGTCCGCAGCGGCGCGATCCTGGCCGATCACGACCTCGACGCGCTGATCCTGGAGCCGGGCTTCTCCACCGCCGACGAAGTCAGCCGGCTGTCCGGCCGCGGCGTCGGCATGGACGTGGTCGCCAGCGAAGTGCGCCAGCTCGGCGGCACCCTCGACATCCACTCCACCCCGGGCCAGGGCGTCACCTTCACCCTGCGCCTGCCGCAGACGCTGGCGGTCACCCAGGCGGTGTTCGTCAGGATCGGCGAGACCAGCTTCGCGGTGCCGATCGCCTCGGTGCGCGGCGTTGGGCGCATCGCCCGCGACGAGCTCGGAGGCGACGCGCCCAACTACAGCTACGGCGGTGAGGACTATGCCGTGCACGACCTCGGGCGCCTGGTCGGCCACGCGCCGGCCAAGGCCGAGGGCAGCCTGCAGATGCCGGTGCTGCTGATCCGGTCCGGTGACCTGCGCGCGGCGGTGAGCGTCGACCAGGTACTGGGCAACCGCGAGATCGTGGTCAAGCCGGTCGGCCCGCAGGTCGCTTCGGTGCCGGGCATCTTCGGCGCCACGATCATGGGCGATGGCCGCGTCGTGGTG
>JAHWKC010000269.1 GCA_019348095.1 Pseudomonadota bacterium
AGCCAGCACGTTGGCCCGAGCTCGTCGACCTACGCCACGGCACAGCCGGAAGGAACCGTCACCGGCCCCTGCACGCCAGATCGACGTCCGGGCACGAAGCGGGCGTCGTCGTCGGATTGTCATGATCACTGAGCGGGTAGGCGTCGCGACAGGCGAGCGTCCCTGCACCGGCGTGGCGCTCTGACCCCGTGCACGAAGAAGCAGCCGCCGTCGCAGAAGGAGAAGCAGATGCTCGATGTCGAGGTAGGCGGCCGGACCGGTGCCGCGCAGCCGCTGCGCCTGGTCGGCGAGCCGCACGTGCAGGCAATCGGCGTCGTCCTCCGAGAAGACCGCGACGGTGCGCAGGCCCAGTCCCGCCGCGGCTCGCAGGACGCGGACCGCCACCTCCCCGCGGTTGGCGATCAGCAGTGCCCGGGTCACGGGCGGCAGGTTGGCAAACATCTCGGCTCCTTGGCGGTCGTGCCATGGTAGCCGCTGGCGGGCCGCACCGGGCTTCACGGATGCGCAACAGCGCGTCTCAATCCGGGGCTGGCCCCCATACCTGCGCATCGACGGTCGCCACCGCGCGCGCGCCGCGCACCCGTCCACCCTCGACCCGCAGCCCCTCCGAGCGCAAACGCGCGCATTGCTCGCGGTACTCGGTTGAGCCTTCGGGCAACGCGATGCGACCGTCCGAGCGCAGCACCCGGTGCCAGGGCAGTGCCCGGTCGCCATTGTGGCTGAGCAGCCGCGCCACCAGCCGCGCCCGGCCGGGGAGGCCGGCCCGGCGGGCGACTTCGCCATAGCCGGCGACCTGACCGCGCGGGATTGCCCGCACCACCGCCAGGATGCGTGCCGCGATGTCATCTGCGTCAGGGGCGTGGCCGTGCGCGTGCATCGGGGTAGCATAGCCACCCTCCCCCGCGAATGGAGCCGCCGTGCGCAATTTCGAATCGATCCGCCGCCACATCAAGGCCGCCGGTTTCCGAGTGACCATGCAGGACGATGTCCTGTGCATCGAACTGTCGCTCGAACAGGGCACGCGGCACCAGGCGATCTTCCTGTCGGAACTCGACGACGACGACGGCCGGCCCTACCTGCGGGTCAGCACCGCGGTGGCGCCGACCACCGGCATGGACGCGCGGCGCGCGCTGGTGTTCAACTGGCAGAGCCGGGTCGGCTATCTCGCGATCGGCGACATGGACGGGGTTCCCTACCTGCAGTTGTGCGAGAACCGGCCCTATGACGGGCTCGATGGCGCCGAGATCGACCGCCTGGTGCTGGAGATCGGGGGGCTCGGCGACCGCATGGAGCGGATGATGTCGGCCGGTGGCGATCTGCTCTGAAAGCGGGAGGTCAGGCCTGCGGCGTCGTAAACGGGAATGTCCTCCGCCATGCGCCCCATGACACGGCCTCCTGGATCGGCCTGGTACCGCTTGTCGGCGGCCAGATCATCCCGGTGAATCACGCTCGCGCAGCGCGTGCATGCTGCAGCGGCCTTCACGAAGCCCGCCTTCACGCGCCTGCTAAGATCGGCGCTGTTTTCGCTGCCCCTCTCGCCCCCCTCTAAATGGACGACGACCCTAAACCTCCGCCTGCCCCGGCCTCGCGGCCTGCGCAATGCCCGGCCCGCCCTTGTTCGCCACGACAGGAGGCCCGGAGCGGATGTTCGAACTGACCGTCGTACTGGTGCTGATCGCCTTCAACGCCTTCTTCGCGCTGTCGGAGATGTCGGTGGTGACCGCGCGCAAGCCCCGGCTCAGGCAGCTCGGCGGCACCAGCTTGAAGGCGCGCAAGGCGCTGGAGCTGGCCGAACACCCCGAGCGCTTCCTCTCGACCGTGCAGGTCGGCATCACCCTGATCGCGATCCTGACCGGCATGTTCGGCGGCGATGCCATCGGCGCCTCCATCGGCGCCTGGCTGTCGGCAACGGTCCCGGCGACGGGCGAATACGCAACTCCGATCGGCAAGGTGCTCGCGGTCGCGCTGATCACCTACCTCAGCATCGTGTTCGGCGAGCTGCTGCCCAAGCGGCTGGCCCTGCTGGCACCGGAAAAATTGGCCAGCGCGGTGGCACTGCCGATGAACTGGGTCTCGCGCGTGGCCACACCGGCGGTATGGCTGCTCACCGTCAGCACCCGCGGGGTGCTCAGGTTGCTGCGGCTGAACAACACCCAGGCCTCGCAGGTGACCGAAGAGGAGATCCGGATGCTGGTCAGCGAGAGCCACGAGCAGGGCGTGATCGACGCCGACGAGCGCAAGATGATGTACCGCGTGCTCGGCCTGGGCGACCGCACCGCCGAGAGCCTGATGACCCCGCGCACGCGCATCAACTGGCTGGACGCGGACGGCAGCCTGGAGGAAAACCTGCAGGCGATGCGCGAGAGCCCCTTCTCGCGCTTCCCGGTCTACCGAGAAAACGACCGCGAGGTGGTCGGCGTGCTCGAGGCCAAGTCCCTGCTGGAGGACATCGGCAAGGGCACGCCGGACCTGTTCGGCCGCCTGCGCGAGGCGGTGTTCGTGTCCGAGTCCACCCACGCGCTGAAGCTGCTGGAAATCTTCCGCGAGGAGCAGCAGTCGCTGGCGCTGGTGGTCGACGAGTACGGCGACGTCACCGGCCTGGTCACCATCAACGACCTGATGGGCGCGGTGATCGGCCGGCTGCAGCTCGGCCTGAATCCGTCGCACGAGTCGGTGCCCGACCACGCGCCGGTGATCCAGCGCGAAGACGGCTCGTTCCTGATCGACGGCTCGCTGCATGTGGAGGACCTGCGTGAGCTGATCGACGGCGAAAAACTGCCCGACGAGGACGACCACGACTTCCACACCGTCGCCGGCATGGTGATCTCGCACTTCGGCCGCATTCCGCACGTCGGGGAGTTCTTCGCCTGGGACGGCTGGCGGATCGAGGTGGTCGACCTGGACGGTCCGCGTATCGACAAGCTGCTGCTGCAACGGCGGGAATCTGACACCGGGTCCGATGAAACCGTCGGCTGAATCCAACGACCCCGAGGCCGGCACCCGGGCATTGCTCGATGCCTTCGCCGCAGGCGACCCGGACCAGACGCTGGAGCTCGGCGACGTGTTCGCCGGGCTGGGCCGACGCTCGTTCGGCATGCTCTTGTTCGTTTCCACGCTGCCTGCATTCTTTCCGATTCCCGGGGTCGGCGGCGCGATAAGTGGCCCGCTGACAATCCTGATCGGCGCGCAGCTGCTGATCGGCCTGCGCAAGCCCTGGTTGCCGCGGTTCGTCGCCAACCGCGGCCCACACCGCAGTGCGATGGCGCGCTTCCGCGACCTGCTGTCGCCGTGGTTGAGGCGGCTGGAACGCGTGGTGCGCCCGCGCGCCGCCGTCCTGCTCGACCATCGCCTGGCCAACGCATTGAGCGGCGTGTTGGTGATCCTGCTCGGCCTGTTGCTGGCATTGCCGATCCCGCTGACGCCCTCTCCGTCGTGCTCGGCGAGGTCCCACGGCGTGGACAGGCTCACCTCCCGCGCGGGGCCCGAGGTCGGGTCACCCGGGCGCCACACCTGGCCGGTGCCGGCCACCGTCGTCGCCGCTCCCGTCTCGAGGTCCAGCCGGCGGACGACGTGGTTGGCCGTGTCGGCGACCAGCACCTCGCCGCTGGCGAGCACCGCGACGCCCTGCGGCTCGGCGAAGCAGGGTCGGCTTCCGTCCACCAGACCGCGCCGCCCGGCGCCGTAGCGGGCCAGCTCACGCTCGCCGTCCGCGGCCATCCGCACCAGCTGGTGGTGGGCGGTGTCGCTGACCAGCAGCGTGCCGTCGGGCAGCAGGGCCAC
>JAHWKC010000026.1 GCA_019348095.1 Pseudomonadota bacterium
TCCTCCTCGGGTGGGGCACGTTGCTGTTCGGCGTGGTCGTCATGGAGGTCGCCTACGCCGGCGCCGCTCACGACGGCGTCAGCCCCTGGCGCGCCGCGTGGCAGGTGGCTCGGCAGGGCAGCGTCGGCCTGCTGCTCGCGGCTGTGGTGGCCGGCCTCATCGCGAACGGCGGCGACGTCACGGCGGCGCTCGTCTCGGGACACAGCGCGCTCGCGGTGTTCGTCGCCGCCGGGGTCGCGCCGCTGCCGACCGGCAACCCGATGAACCTCGTCGTCGCGGCCCGCGCCGGGATCGACCTCAACACCTATGCGGTCCACATGATCCCGGTCGCGCTCGTCGGCTGGATCGTGGCCTACCTCGTGCTCGCCTGGTGGTTCCGCGACGCGCTCGCTGACGAGACGCCGGCCCTCGGCGCCGCACCGCCGTCCGAGCCGCTCAGCGGGCACGCCAAGCTCGTGCTCGGCGCGACGCTCACGAGCATCGCGACCTACCCGTTCTTCGCCGCGAACGGCCTGTCCCTGTGGCCGGTCGCCGCCACCGCGGCCGCGGCGGACGCCGGGCTCGCGTGGGTCGAGATCCGCGTCGGCGTCCCGGACGGTGCGGCGGGGTGGGTGCACTGCGCCGAGGTCGACGGTGCCTTCATGGCGGACTGGGAGGCCACGATCGCCCACGGCCTGCCGCACGAGGAGGTGGTGCGCTGGCTGCAGGCCGATTCGCCGCGGGCGCGCTTCTACGAGGCGATCTCGCGCCAGACCCGTGAATGGTCGGCCGACCGTCGCGGCGACCGCTGGCACTCGGCCGACGCGCTGGCGATGGCTTACGCGCTGGAGCCTGACGGCGCCCTGGAGCGGATCGAGCGGCCGGTGGCGGTCGAGCTGGACGGCCGTCGTACCCGCGGGGTCACGGTGGTCGACTGGCTGCGGCAGGAAGGCGGCCCCGACAATGCCTCCCTGCTGATGCGCTACGACCAGGCCCGTTTCGAGACACTGGTGCGCACGGCGCTGGCGGCCGGTTGAACTTCGGTCTTGCCCAGCTGAAAAGGCGCGGCTATACTGCCCGGCTTCCTCCGAATGAATTGGTGAGTGCCATGAAGGCCGGCATCCATCCTGAATACCGTGACGTCGTGTTCCAGGACGTGACCACGGATTTCCAGATCCTGACCCGCTCGACCCTTGGCAGCAAGGAGACGGTCAAGCTGGACGATGGCAACGAATATCCGCTGATCAAGATCGACATCTCGTCGGCCTCGCACCCGTTCTACACGGGCAAGCACAAGGTCATGGACATCGGCGGCCGCGTCGACAAGTTCCGCAAGCGCTACGCCAAGTAACCCCTTGGCGCGTGCGCAACGCGCGCGCCAGATCCGTCATCCCGCACGCAGTGACGGATCTGCTTCACGCCACCAGGGCTGCAGCAGGTTGCTCGACAAGCTGCTCAGCAAGCTGGTCGAACAGTCAAGCTGCTCGAACAGCTCGGAGTGACAGCGCTATCGACGGCCACCACGCGGTGGCCGTTGCCGTTTCCGGGCTCTTCATCCGCGCGTGCCGCCCGCGTCGACAATCCGCCTCGACCATGCGGCCGCGCATCCTTGTGCGATAATTGCCGATCGCGGCGCGCCGCGATTCCTGTCCCCCCTCCGTGCCCACGGCCTGCCGTCCCGCACGTCGACACATGAGGAGTTTGCTCCGTGTCCGATCCGTCCAATTCCGGCCTGAAGGATTCGTCCCTGAACCAGGTCACCCTCTCCGCCGGTGACAAGAGCGTGGTTCTGCCCGTGCAGCATCCGACCCTGGGTGCGCCGTGCATCGACATCGCCAGGCTGCCGAAGGAAACCGGCTGCTTCACCTACGACTCCGGCTTCACCGCCACCGCGAGCTGCAAATCGGCCATCACCTACATCGATGGCGAAGAAGGCGTGCTGCTGTATCGCGGCTACCCGATCGAGCAACTGGCCGAGCACTCGAGCTTCCTCGAAGTGGCCTACCTGCTGATGAACGGCGAGCTGCCCAAGGCCGACGAGTTCTCCCGGTTCGAGCACGAAGTCACGCATCACACGATGATGCACGAGGCCTTCAAGAGCTTCCTGGGCGGTTTCCGCCATGACGCGCATCCCATGGCGATGCTGGTCGGCATGCTCGGCTCGATGGCGAGCTTCTACCACAACGAACTCGACCTGGATGATCCCGAACAGCGCCGGCTGGCCGCGATCCGACTGATCGCCAAGGTGCCGACGATCGCCGCCGCCTGCTACCGCCACTCGATCGGCTGGCCGCTGCGCTACCCGCGCAACAACCTCGACTACACCACGCGCTTCCTGCACATGATGTACGAGGTGCCGAGCGAGCCGCTGGAACTCGATCCGGTCGCGGCCAAGGCGATGGACCTGCTGTTCATCCTGCACGCCGATCACGAACAGAACGCCTCGACCTCGACCGTGCGCCTGGTCGGTTCGACCGGAGCCAACCCCTACGTCAGCGTGGCCTCCGGTGTCGCCGCGCTGTGGGGGCCGGCCCACGGCGGCGCCAATGAGGCGGTGCTGAAGATGCTCGAGGAGATCGGCCGCCCCGAGAACGTGCAGTCGGCCATTGACCGCGCCAAGGACAAGGAGTCGGGCTTCCGCCTGATGGGCTTCGGCCATCGCGTCTACAAGAATTACGATCCGCGCGCGGCACTGGTGCGCAAGATGGCCCACGAGGTGCTCGGCCAGCTCGGCGTCAACGATCCGCTGCTGGATGTGGCGATGAAGCTGGAGGAGGCGGCGCTGAAGGACGAGTACTTCGTGCAGCGCAAGCTGTACCCGAACGTCGACTTCTACTCGGGCATCATCTACAAGGCCCTCGGCATTCCGGTGGAGATGTTCACCGTGATGTTCGCCATCGCGCGTACCGCCGGCTGGGTGGCGCATTGGCTGGAGCAGCAGGAAGACCCGGAAAACAAGATCGGCCGCCCGCGGCAGATCTATACCGGCGCAGCCAACCGCGACTACGTCGGCATGGGTCAGCGCTGAGCCAGGCCAAAGCCCGGTAAGAAACGAGGCGCGCCGCGAAAGCGGGGCGTCCTTTTTTGGGCGAAGCGCAGCCGAGCAAGCTCGGCTCTACGGCTGCGTCGAGCCGAGCTTGCAGATCCTTCGCGGCGCCCGGGACGACATGCTTTTCCCGAGTCCCGAGCCGCGCAGCAGCAAAACGTCCGGCCGATCGCTCCCGACGACCCCGCGCGTAGCCCTCGATTTCCTCCTCCGCCAGCAACTGCCGCAGTTGCGCCGCCGAAGCGCGCTTCATCGGTTTCTCGTCCACGCCCGACAACGGTGCCTGGCGCAACACGTTGAGCGGCATCACGGTGATGTCGAAGGGCAGTTCCTCGGCGCTGAACAGCCATACCGGGAAATCGTCGCTGCGCTCGCGGTCCAGCCGCACCCGCCGGCTGCGCGCTTCGACCGGGATGCCGTGCTGGTCGAGAAAGCGCGGGGCGGCGTCGGCATCATCGGCGTGGAGGTGCAGCGCTACCGGGCTGCGCGCGTCCGCCGTGCCCTCGAGCACCGGTCCGACCAGGCGAGGCTCGAATGGCGCGAAAAATTCCAGTGCCCGCAGCGCCACTTCGCGCCGGTGCCGCAACTGGCCGGGGTTGTCGCGCTGGAACAGGCGCTGGTGCTCGCGCAGTGCTTCCTCGATCTCGCTGTTGCGCGGCAGCGATCTCGTCGGGAACGATGCCGAGCCGCTCGGCCGCCTTGAGCTTGGCCTGGTGGTAGTCACGCAGACCGCCTTCGGCCATCAGCCGCGCCGCCTCTACGGCGAGGCGGTGGCGACGCTCGCGGGTGCGGGTTTGCGCGTGTTGCTGCGCGTGATGTCGGGTGTGCGGCATTGTGGCGACCTCCGCGGCAAGCGTGGCGAGGGCTGATGCCTCCGCGGCCGGCCTGCGGGCCGGCATCTGCAAGCTAGCACGCACATGCCGAACCGAGCGTCAGAAGATGTCGAACGACTCCTCGGCCGGGATCTCGTCCATGCCGTAGTCGGCGAAGCTCTGCATGCGGTCGAGGTCCTCGACCTTGATCCACTCCTGCACGCCGCCGGTACCTTCGGGCATCAGGCTGCCGTTGGGCGAGACCGACACCCGGACCATGCCGTCGGGCGGTTCGTTCTGCGCCAGCGGCCGGTCCTCCAGCGCCACCCGCATGTAGTTGATCCAGATTGGAAGCGCCGCCTTGCCACCGTACTCGCGGTAGCCCAGCGACTGGAAGTCGTCGCGACCGACCCAGACCGTGGTGACCAGGTTTCCGCCGAAGCCGGAGAACCAGGCGTCGCGGTGGTCATTGGTCGAGCCGGTCTTGCCGCCGATGTCCTCGCGCTCCAGCACCTTGGCGGCGGTGCCGGTCCCGCGCTGCACCACATCGCGCAACATGGAGACGGTCTGGTAGGCGATGCGGGCATCGATCGCGCGCGGTGCCATCACCAGGTCGCTGGTGTCCAGCGGCTCGGTTTCGGCGCCGGTCCCGCCTTCGGTGGAGGGGGCCGGCGCGGGCGTCGCCACCGGGCCCAGGTTGAAGCCATCGACCACGGCCGAGGAGGTCCGGGCCTGCGCAGTGCCGGTGCGTCCGCAACCGGGGCAGGCGGTAGCCGGGGTCTCCTTGAACACCAGCGCGCCGTTGCGGTCCTTGATCTCGTCGATGACCCATGGAGTCACCCGGAAGCCGCCGTTGGCGAACACCGCGTAGCCGCGCGCGACCGAAAGTGGCGTCAGCGAAGCGGTGCCCAGCGACATCGAGAGGTTGGGCGGCAGCTGCGCTTCGTCGAATCCGAAGTGGCTGATGTACTTGCGCGCGTAGTCCACGCCGATCGCATCGAGCAGCCGCACCGACACCAGATTGCGCGACTGCACGATCGCCTCGCGCACCCGCATCGGCCCGGCGAAGTTGCCGCTGTCGTTCTGCGGCCGCCATTCCTTGCCGTTGCGCTGCCTGAACACCACCGGCGCGTCGAGCACGATCGAAGCCGGATTGAAGCCCCGCTCGAACGCCGCCGCATACAGGAACGGCTTGAAGCTGGACCCTGGCTGGCGTCGTGCCTGGGTGGCGCGGTTGAACTTGGTCCCGGCAAAACTGAAGCCGCCGGACAGGGCGCGCAAGGCGCCATCGTGCGGCTCCAGCGATACCAGCGCGGCCTGCGCGCGCGGCATCTGGTCGAGCGTGTAGCGCAGGTCGATGGTCGGCGGGCCTGCCGCGGCGGCGTCGCCGGCGTTCGGATCGTTCGCGCCGGCCGCGGTTTCGCCGCCGCCGTCGGGCTCGGCGACGACCTGCCGCACGCGGACCTGGTCGCCACGTTCGAGCAGCGCCGCGGGGTCTTTGCCGGCCCAGCTGCTCTCCGCATCCAGGGTGATCTGGCTGCCGTTGCGCAACACCAGCTCGGCGGTGCCCTCGCCGGTGGCGAGCACGATCGCCGGCACCAGGTCGGCCAGCGGCGGGATGCTGCGCAGGCGAGCGCTGACGGCCTGCGCATCCTCATCGGCCGCCAGCTCGAAGGTCTGCTCGACGCCATGCCAGCCGTGGCGCCGATCATAGATCGACAGCCCCTCGCGCATCGCCTCATCGGCCGCGCGCTGCAGCTTCGGGTCGATCGTGGTGGTGACCTGGTAGCCCTGGGTCAGCGCCTCGGCGCCAAAGCGGGCCACCATCTCCTGGCGCACCATCTCCGCGACATACGGGGCGTGGGTCTGCACCGGCGGCTCGTGGGCGCTGGCGTGCATCGGCACGGCCTGGCCCCGCGCGGCTTCGGCGGCGCTGACGTACCCCAGTTCCGCCATGCGCTGCAGGATGTAGTCGCGGCGCAGCTTGGCGCGCTCGGGGTTGCTGAGCGGATTGCCGCTGGACGGGAACTTGGGGATGCCCGCGAGCGAGGCCATCTCGTCCAGGGCGAGCTCGTGCAGCTTCTTGCCGTAGTAGAACTCGGCGGCCGCGGCCACGCCGTATGCGCGATTGCCGAAGAAGCTCTTGTTGAGGTACAGCTCGAATATCTCGTCCTTGCTGAGCTCACGCTCCATCTGCATGGCCAGGAACATCTCGCGCAGCTTGCGCATGTAGCTGTATTCGGAGTCCAGGAAGAACTGTCGGGCCACCTGCTGGGTGATCGTCGAGCCGCCGGGCACGCGGTTGTCATCGGTGGTCGCCAGCAACCAGATCGCGCGGGCGATGCCCCTGTAGTCCAGGCCGCCGTGTTCGTAGAAGCGTGCGTCCTCGATCGCGATGAACGCCTGCTTCTGCAGCTCCGGCACGGCGTCGATGGCGATCGGATAACGCCGGTTCTCGCCGAACTGCGCCATCAGGCTGCCGTCGCGCGCGTAGACGTACATCGGCTCCTGCATTTCCACCGTGCGCAGGCTCTCCACGTCGGGCAGCTTGGGGACGATCAGGAAGTACAGCGTGCCCAGCGCGATCGCGCCGAGCACGGCCATTCCGGCGAACGCATACAGCGCCCAGCGCAGCAAACCACGGAGACGGGGGGGCATCAGTGTCGGGAATCCGATTGCGGGTGACGATGGCGTGGAGTATAGAGGAGCGGCGCGGGCCGACTCTGGGGAAGGCGTCTCGCGGGGGCACAGTCGTTCAGGCGAATCGCACTGGTCGGCAAATCATGAACGAAATGGTTGCCAGCCTTGGAAAAGTCCGTTATTTAAGACGGGGCTGCACAAAGTACGCGTAAGCGTCTGTGGCAAGGGGAGAAAACAGTGGGTGTCATCACAAAAAGCCAGCCGGCCATGGTCGGTGTGGATATCAGCTCGACTGCCGTCAAGCTGCTGCAGCTCTCGCGGGCGGGCAACCGCTTCAGGGTCGAGCACTACGCGGTAGAGCCATTGCCACCCAATGCGGTCGTCGAGAAGAACATCGTCGAGCCCGAAGCGGTTGGCGAGGCGATCAAGCGCGCGGTGACTCGCTCCGGCACCCGCGCCAGGTACGCGGCCGCGGCCGTCGCCGGTTCGGCGGTGATCACCAAGGTGATCCCGATGCCGGCCGATCTGGACGAGGACGACCTGGAATCGCAGATCGAGCTGGAGGCGGTCAACTACGTGCCGTACCCGATCGAGGAAGTGAACCTCGACTTCGAGGTGCTCGGTCCGATGCCCAACAGTGCCGATTCGGTGCAGGTCCTGCTGGCGGCCTCGCGCGCCGAGAACGTCGAGGTCCGTGCCTCGGCGCTGGAGCTCGGCGGATTGACCCCGAAGGTGATGGACGTGGAGGCGTTCGCGATCGAGAACGCGTTCGCGCTGCTCGCCGACCAGCTCAACGTCGCGCCCGATGGCGTCGTGGCGCTGATTGATTCTGGCGCCACGATGACCACGCTGAACGTGCTGCGCAACGGTCGCAGCCTGTACAGCCGCGAACAGGTCTTCGGCGGCAAGCAGCTCACCGACGAGGTGATGCGCCGCTACGGCCTGAGCTACGAGGAGGCCGGGCTGGCAAAGCGCCAGGGCGGGCTGCCGGAAAGTTACGAAGCCGAGGTGCTGGAGCCGTTCAAGGAAGCCATGGTCCAGCAGGTCAGCCGGTTGCTGCAGTTCTTCTATGCCGGCAGCGAGTTCAACCGCGTCGACCAGATCGTGATCGCCGGCGGCTGCGCCGCGATTCCCGGGATCGCGCAGATGATCGAGGAACAGCTGGGCGTGCCGACCATGGTGGCCAACCCGCTGGCGCACATGACCCTCGGCCCCCGCGTCCAGGCCCATGCACTGGCCCAGGACGCTCCGGCCCTGCTCATTGCGTGCGGCCTCGCCCTGAGGAGCTTTGACTGATGGCACGGATCAACCTGCTTCCCTGGCGCGCCGAGCGACGCAAGCAGCGCCAGAAGGATTTCGCCAAGATGCTCGGCGCGTCGCTGGTCGCTGCGGTCGCGCTGGCTTTCCTGATCATCAGCTACCACAACGGCCAGATCGAGGGCCAGAACGAGCGCAACGCATTCCTGCAGGCGGAGATTGCCCAGGTCGACAAGGCAATCGCCGAGATCGACGAGCTCGACCGGCAGAAGTCGCGGCTGCTGGCGCGCAAGGAAGTCATCGAGCAGCTGCAGGCCAACCGCTCGCAAATGGTCCATCTGTTCGATTCGCTGGTGCGTACCATTCCCGATGGGGCGGTGCTGACATCGATCAAGCAGGACGACCAGACCCTGACGCTGAACGGCCGCGCCCAGTCCAACGCGCGTGTCAGTACCTACATGCGCAACCTGGAGGGCTCGGGCTGGCTGACCAATCCTGAGCTGGCGATCATCGAGGCGGCCGGCCAGGACAAGGGCCTGCCCTACCGGTTCACGCTGCAGGTCAAACTGGCCAATCCGAACGCGCCTGTGGACCGCGACGGTGACGGCATTCCCGACGAGCCGGCCGGGGCGCCCGATGGCTCGACCCCCGACCCGGGCGTCGAGCCCGCGGCGCAGAGTGCCATCGGCGCCGGGGCCACCGCGGTGCCGCTGGATGCCTCGGCACCGGCCGGCCCCGCAGCGGCCGCGCCGGCCCCGGTCCTCGCTACAGGAGCAGCGTCGTGAGCCAGAAAAAAATCTCCCTGCGGGAACTGGACTTCAACAACATCGGCGGCTGGCCGCAGCGGGCCAAGATCGGCTTCTGCGTCATCCTCGGGCTGGTGATCATCGGCCTGGCCTGGTGGCTGTTCGTAAGCGACAAGCGCGAACAGCTGGCGGGACTGGAACGCAAGGAAGCCGAACTGCGCGCCGAATTCGAAACCAAGCAGGGCCGCGCGGCCAACCTGGAGCCGCTCAAGCAGCAACTCGCGCAGATGGAGCAGCAGCTTCAGCAGATGCTGCGGCAGTTGCCCAGCAAGACCGAGATGCCCGACCTGATCGTGGACATCTCGCAGACCGCACTGGCCACCGGCATCAGCAACGAGTTGTTCCAGCCCGGCCCGGAGGAACCCAAGGAGTTCTACGCCGAGAAGCCCATCGCGCTGCGGATGGTGGGCAGCTACCACCAGTTCGGCAGCTTCGTCAGCGGCGTCGCGTCGCTGCCGCGGGTGGTGATCATGACCATGCATGACATCTCGCTGCAGCCCCGGGGCGGCGGGGATACGCCGATCACCGCCAACAGCGCGCTGGAGCTCGCCGGCACGGTAAAGACCTATCGTTATCTCGACGAAGAGGAAATGGACCTGCAGGAAGGCGCAGACGCCAGTGGAAAGGGGGGAGCCTGAGATGCATGACTCGATTTTGCGTCGCGGTCCGCTAGCGGTGCGCCTGATGTTGGCGGCGACGCTGCTGGTCGCGCTGGGCGGCTGCTCACGCGGCATCAGCAGCACGCCCGGCGACGCGCCCAACCTCGAAAAGTGGACCGCCGAGACCAAGGCGCGTCCGGCACCGCCACTGGACCCGCTGCCGGTGATGCAGCAGTTCGAGACCTTCGAATACGCCGCGCATTCGCTGCGCGACCCGTTCAGCCGCGCCTTCACCGACCGCGGCAACGGCAGCGGGCCGCGCCCGGACGCGGGCCGGCGTAAGCAGACGCTGGAGCAGTTTCCGCTCGACAGCCTGGATATGGTCGGCACGCTGGGACGCGGCGCCGGCACGGTTGCGCTGGTCATGGCGCCCGACCGGGTGACTTACAGGGTGCGACCCGGTGCGTACATGGGTCAGAGCGACGGCCGCGTCACTGCCGTGGCCGAAGATCGCATCGAGTTGGTGGAACTGGTGCCGGACGGCGCGGGTGGCTGGCTGGAACGTCCGGCCACCGTCGCGTTAGAAGATCAATGAATTGGGGGATAGCACGATGACCGTATTCAACGCTACACGTACGCGGCCCGCCGGGCGCCCCTTGCTCCTGTCAAGCCCGCTCCTGCGCATCGCAGGGCTGGGCCTGGCGGTCGGCACCCTGGCGGCCTTCAGCGCCGTGCACGCCGCCGCGCCCGGCCCGCAGGCCGTGACGACGGGCACCTTCGCGCCGGTTTTCATCGCCCAGGCGGCACCGGCGTCCAGCGTCGATCCGGCCAAGCAACTGCCGGGCGCGATCTCGGTGTCGAAGATCGACTTCAAGCGCGGCGATGACGGCGCCGGCCGGTTGATCATCAACTTCACCGGCGAGGGCGCTGCGCCCGACCTGCGCACGCGGGGCTCGCGGGTCACCATCGACGTAGGCAACGCGGCGCTCCCCGAAAGCCTGCAGCGCCCACTGAACGTGACCGATTTCGCGACGCCGGTGCAGCGCATCGACGCGCGTCCCGCCGGGACCGGCACGCAGCTGGTGCTCGATACCCGCGGCGAGTTCGAATCCATGGCCTACCAGACCGGCAACGAGTACATCGTTGAGATCGTGCCGCGTGCCAGCGCCGCCACCGCGGCACGCTCCGACCAGGGCGGCGGGGCGGATATCGCGGCGACGACCGATGACACACCCGGTGAGCGCGCCTACAGCGGCCGTCCGGTCACCTTCAACTTCCAGGACGTGCCGGTACGCACGGTGCTGCAGCTGATCGCGGAGGAATCCAACCTCAACGTGGTGGCCTCCGATACGGTGCAGGGCAACGTCACCCTGCGGCTGATCAACGTGCCATGGGACCAGGCCCTGGACATCGTGTTGCGCTCCAAGGGGCTGGACAAGCGCCGCAGCGGCAACGTGATCTGGATCGCGCCGCAGGCCGAGATCGCCCAGTTCGAGCAGGCCCGGGAAGACGCGCGCATCGCATTGGACAACCGCGTCGATCTGGTCACCGAGTACGTGCAGATCAACTACCACAACGCCACCCAGATCTATGAAGCACTGACCGAGGCAAAGGGCGTCGGCGGCAGCGGCGGTGGTGCCGGTGGTGGTGCCGGTGGCGGCAATGAAGGGGGAGGGTTCCTCTCGCCGCGCGGACGGTTGGTCGCCGACGAGCGCACCAACACGCTGATGATCAGCGACATCCCGAAAAAGATCGAGCAGATGAGGGAGCTCATCAGCGTGATCGACCGGCCGGTGGACCAGGTGATCATCGAGGCCCGCGTGGTGATCGCCACCGAGACCTTCTCGCGCGAGCTCGGCGCCAAGTTCGGCATCAGCGGTGCGAGCGGCGATCCGGGCGACCGCAGCTCGATTGGTTTTGGCGGCGATACCAACGCCTCGGCGCAGAACGCGATCGATCGCGGTAACGCAGTCAACATCAACGACAATCCTCGTGGGCTGGACACCATCTCGCGGTCGCTGATGACCAACCTGCCGGTCGCCAACCCGGCCGGCGCGGTCGCGCTGTCGATCCTCAACGCCGGTTACCTGCTCGACGTCGAGCTGTCGGCGATGCAGGAGCAGGGCCGCGGCGAAGTGATTTCCAACCCGCGCATCGTCACCAGCAACCAGCGCGAGGCGATCATCACCCAGGGTCAGGAGGTCGGATACGTCACGATCCGGCCAGCCACGGCCGGGAGCGTGCCGACGCCGACCGTTGAGTTCAAGGACGTGCTGCTGGAGATGAAGGTCACCCCGACGATCACCAACGACGGCCGGGTCTTCCTGAATCTGCTGGTCAACAAGGACGAGATCGAGGGTTTCATCAGCACCGGCATCGGCGACGTTCCGCAGATCAGCAAGCGCTCGGTCAACACCGCGGTGCTGGTCGAGGACGGCCAGACCGTGGTGATCGGCGGCGTTTATGAGTTCAGCACTCGCGACGACGTGACCAAGGTGCCGTTCCTCGGCGACATCCCGTTCCTGGGCAACCTGTTCAAGAACAAGGGCAGCAGCAATCAGAAGGCCGAGCTGCTGATCATGGTGACGCCGAAGGTGCTGCGGGTCGCGCAACGCGACTGAGCCAGGCACCGCAGGTGAGTGCAGCGGGGGCCTTCGGGCCCCCGTTGCGTTGCGGCCGGTGCTCTCCGAACTGCCGGAGCGTGACGCTGAACGCCACAGCGACACGGTTGAACGCAGCGCTGCCAGATGGGTCAAAATCGACCGGACACCACCGCCGGGAAAGGAATGGACAGCGCGCCCGAAAGCCAAGCCACCGAGAACCCTTCTGGCGACATCGCCCGCCTGCATGACGCCTTTGGCGAGCTGCGCAATGCGCTGGCAGCCGAGATCGTCGGCCAGTCCGCGCTGATCGAGCGCCTGCTGATCGCGCTGCTCGCCGACGGTCACCTGCTGGTGGAGGGCGCGCCGGGGCTGGCCAAGACCAGCGCGATCCGCGCTTTGGCGGCGCGGCTGGAGGCCGACTTCGCCCGGGTCCAGTTCACCCCCGACCTGCTGCCGGCGGACCTGACCGGCACCGAGGTCTGGCGCCCGCAGGACGGGCGCTTCGAGTTCCAGCCCGGACCGATCTTCCACCCGATCCTGCTGGCCGACGAGATCAACCGCGCGCCGGCCAAGGTGCAGTCGGCGCTGCTGGAAGCCATGGGCGAGCGCCAAGTCACCGTGGGCCGCGCGACCTATCCGTTGACACCGCTGTTCCTGGTGATGGCAACGCAGAACCCGATCGAGCAGGAGGGCACGTTTCCGTTGCCCGAAGCGCAGCTCGACCGTTTCCTGATGCACGTGCGCATCGGCTACCCGGAGGCCGACGCCGAAGCCGAGATCCTGCGGCTGGCGCGCGAACGCGCCCGCGATGCGATGCAGCCTCGCCCGGCAAGCGTGGACCGGATGCCGGTGGAGGACGTGTTCGCGGCACGCGCGGCCGTGCTGGGGCTGCATGTCGCGCCGGCGGTGGAGCGTTACCTGATCGAGCTGGTACTGGCCTCGCGCGACGCGGCCCGCTACGACGCCGAGCTGGCCCGGCGCATCGCCTGGGGCGCCAGCCCGCGCGGCTCGATCGCGCTGGAGCGCTGCGCACGCGCGCATGCGTGGCTCGGCGGCCGCGATTTCGTGACCCCGGACGACGTGCGTGCGATCGCCCCCGACGTCTTGCGCCACCGCATCCTGCCCAGCTACGAGGCGACGGCGGAAGGCTGGGACGGCGACCGGCTGGTGACCGAGCTGCTGGCCAAGGTGCCGCTGCCGTGAGCCACCGTGACGAGCAGGGCCGCGCGCCCGGGTGTATTACCCGATCGCGTAGAGCCGAGCTTGCTCGGCTGCGACACCCGGCCAGCCGGCTTGCTTCGGCTGCGACGCCGGGGCAGCCGAGCAAGCTCGGCTCTACAACCGCTCCCAGGGGCACCGGGTAGCCGCGATGACCGACGGCATCACTCCGACCCTGCCTGAGCTCGTCGGCCTGCGCGCGCTGGCCAGCGGCCGCCGAAGCGCCCGGCTCGGCCGCCACGGCGTCCGCGGGCACGCGCTGTCGCCCCTGCGCGGGCGTGGCATGGAATACGCCGAGTCGCGCGAATACGTCGCCGGCGACGATGCCCGGCACATCGACTGGCGCCTGACCGCGCGCACCGGCCAGGCCCACACCAAACTGTTCCAGGCCGAACGCGAGCGCCTGACGCTGATTGTCGCCGACACCGCGCCGGCGCTGTACTTCGGCACCCGGGTGCGCTTCAAGTCTGTGCAGGCGGCCCGCGCGGGCGCGATCGCGGCCTGGATCGCGTCGGTGTCCTCCGATCCCACGGTCATCCTGGCGATGATCAACGTGTTCCTGCTCGTGATCGGCATCTTCATGGAGCCGCTGCCGGCGCTCTTCATCCTGATCCCGGTGCTGGTGCCGGTGGTGCAGGCGGTGGGGATCGACCTCGTCCACTTCGGGCTGGTGATGGTGTTCAACCTCTGCCTCGGCCTGATCACGCCGCCGGTGGGCACCGTCCTGAACGTGGTTTCCGGCGTCGCCCGAATCACGCTGGACGACGCGTTCAAGGGCGTGATGCCGTTCTTCCTGGCCCAGCTGGCGGTGCTGTTCACGCTGGTCCTGTTCCCCGACATCGTGCTGGTGCCGCTGAAGTGGCTGCTGCGCTGATGCTTTCCCCACCCGTCGTTCTTAACCCAAGGAGACACACCATGTTCCAACGACGCACCCTC